>CAZQRO010000190.1:0-1519 GCA_964595785.1 uncultured Eubacterium sp. | reverse complement strand
TTGGTAAGCCTTAATCTGGTTATCATATTTAGTTGTATAGAAATTATAATTAGCAATGTAACTTTCCACAATGCTATGATAATAACTTTCCGATACATTAAAAATATTATTTCTATTTTTTATGCAGTCTTTTGTCTGAGAAAGTTTTCCTATCTGCTCCTCATACTGGCTTATGGTATCATTAATGTCCTCAAGACTTTTGTTGTACTGTTCTCTCTGGTTTTGCGTATCGCCATCAGATGAACTGATTTTTGTATCCAACAATTCCTTTTTATTAACAAATTCCGTATAATACTTATTATCAGAAAGACCAGACATTAAGGAATTATCTCCATCCAGACTTTTATTATAAGCTTTTAACATACTAATTCTCTGTTTCAAATCCTCCTGCATTTCTTTAATATCGGTTATTGATTCATTAACGGAATCACTATTTACTACCATAAGTATATCACCTTTATTCACAAATGCTCCTTCACTGATATTGCATTCTGATATTTTACCACTTACAATGCTGCTGATGTCATAACTGCTGTCCTCACATTTAAATATACCATTGCTTTTCACCACAATGTCTATTTTAAAGAAATACATCCATGTCAATCCTCCCACAATAATTGCCAATAACAAATATATAAAGTAGATAAAAAACGGATTTGGTCTTGATTCATATACTTCCGTACTGTCTGACATTTCATGCATATTAACTATTATAGGCTTCACTGGAATGCACCTCCGTTCTCAATAACATTTTCAAGTGACTGCTGTCTCACCAGTTCAGAATATTTTCCACCAAGTGCCTTCAGTTCATCATGAGTTCCACTTTCAATTATTCTTCCTTTTTCCATAACAAAAATTTTATCACAGTTCTTTATTGTGCTGAGTCTGTGTGCAATAAAAATCGTTGTCATATCCTTTGCAAATTCACTTATTGTTTTGTCTAAGGCTTTTTCTGTTATGGAATCTAAATTACTTGTAGCTTCATCTAATATAAGAATGTCCGGTTTTTTTAACATTGCTCTTGCAATTGCAATTCTCTGCCTCTGCCCTCCTGAAAGGTTTGCACCGTTTTCCTCTAATCTGGTATCATACCGTAATGGCAGGGCATTAATGAAATCATGTGCCTGTGCTGATTTAGATGCCTCTATAATCTCATCCATGGTTACATCATCGGCACCAAGTTCGAGATTTTCTAAAATGCTCCCGCTAAAAAGAAATGTTTCCTGGGGAATATAGGCTATTTTATCTCTCAAACTTTCTATCTGTATATCTTCAATATTATTGCCGTTTATTAATATCTCCCCTTTCTGAAGGGAATATAAATGTAATAACAGCTTTGATAATGTTGTTTTTCCAGACCCGCTTTCTCCAACAAATGCTGCCTTCTGACCTCTTTTTATTATAAGATTAATATCTTCTAATACTAACTGTCTGGTTCCATATCGAAAATCCACATTTCTTATTTCAATGTCTCCACCCAAATTATCAGGAGTCATTTTCCTGCATTCTCTTTCAGTTT
>CAZQRO010000189.1:0-1556 GCA_964595785.1 uncultured Eubacterium sp. | reverse complement strand
TATTAAATAAATGTATTTTACATACTTTACCAGACTTTTTTAGTAATACAATATTTTATGTATAAAAATATTGACAAAAACAAATAAAGGTAATATATTACTTAAATAATAGTAACTTATTACCTTTATCTGCGTAGAAAGGGAGTTTTTATGAAATATAAAATTAGCGAAAATTCAGAGAAACTTATTGATATGGAAGAAATGGATAATTCGTTCTTTCTAATTGGTTTACTGAATGAATTTATGAATCGTTTCCAAACTGTAGGTGATAGTTTTTTTGAAGTAATAAGCTGGAAGCAGTGTTTCGTGCTTATATGTATAAATCTTTTTAAAGCACCGCCGACTCTAAAAGAATTGTCTGAATTAATGGGAAGTTCACATCAGAATATTAAGCAAATGCTGATAAAACTTGAGAGGGCAGGATATGTAGAATTTGTACCTGATGAAAATGACAAGAGAAAACAGAGAATTATTTTAACAAGGCAGACAGAAGAATTTATAGGAAAACATGACGAACCAAGTGAAATATTTATGAAGCAATTATTCGAAAATGTTGACGAAGACAGTTTGAAAATCACAGTAGATACAATTCTTAAGTTAGATGAGCAGTTAAAAAATATGAAGAATTTAAGTAAATAAAAATATGAAAAGACAGAGGCTTGTTCAGGCAGTAATTTACTAACATACAAGATAGATGCCTGTAGGTGAAAAAAATTTTGCACACAAGTTTGTGACGGAGCATAAACCTTAAATTGCACATGAGAAATTGCTTTCATGAAGTTCTCATGGCAGTGTATTCGCAAAAAAATAGCTTCGGTATGAAAGGATTAATATGAAAAAAATAGTTATTTATCAGAGTTCAACAGGATTTACAAAGCAATATGCAGAATGGATATCAGATGAATTAGAATGCGAAGCGGTTAGTTTGAAAAATGTGACTAAAACTCAGGTAGCAGATGCAGAACTTGTGATTTTTGGAGGGTGGATTATGGGAGGAATGATTAGTGGTCTGGATAAAATGAGAAAAATGAATCCAACGGAACTTTTTGTATTTGCAGTGGGTTCAACACCAGAAGACATAGTGGACATAAATTTTATCAAAGAAACAAATCATCTGGGAAATGAGGAATTGTATTATATGACTGGTGGGTTTAAATTCGAAAAACTTAACATATTAATAAAGGGAATGTTAAAAGGCTTAAAGAAATCAGTGGCAAAAAAAGAGAATAAAACACCGCAGGAGCAGTTCATGGCGGAGGCTTTAGGAACATCATTTGATTATACGGATAAAAAATATATTTTGCCGTTAATAAATGAAGTGAAAGATAAATGATTTTTGCGAAAATATTAGTACAAGTCAGAATGAATAATTTGTAAGGATAGTGCGAATCTCTTATCTGATTTAAAAAGAAGTTGTTTTCAACAGTAAATTGAAAACAACTTCTTTTATTTTTTGAAGGGTGAAGCAGAGATAGAGTAATCCACCTTCTGCCCATCATACCTCCAATGTCATTAAGATAAGAACATAACCCAATATAAGAACAGATATGGTTAAT
>CAZQRO010000188.1:0-1587 GCA_964595785.1 uncultured Eubacterium sp. | reverse complement strand
GTGGAATTGAAAAGGTAAGAGAACGTGGAGAAAATAAAGCCCTTCTTATATCAGCGACAGGTTTTGGAAAGACATATATAGCATCAGAAAGCATGTATCATTATGCTATGAAAAATAAGGATAAAAAGATATTTTATATTACTACGTTGATTAAAAATCTTCCATGTCAGGAATTGCAAAATGTCTATAAGAAACATGGGCGAGAATTGCAATATGAAAAAGATGTTTTAGTTATTAAGTCAAATTATGATTATATTTATGATTCGATTAATGAGGTAGAGATTCCAGAGGAATTTAAAACAAGTGCATACTATGATTTGGTAAGAAAAATAAAGCAAATTAAAGAGTTTGAAAAGAGAAATGATGCCACGATAAAACAGTTTGTTTCTACAATGGAGGACGAAGTCAGAAATAAATATGAGCCGTTATTTCGTTATGAAATCATGGATATAATCAAACAAAATATGCCAAAGGGAGTAGCAGCTCGTAGAAATATTATTCGAAATAATTCGGATTATCAATGGATTGCAGCGCTGTATCCTACGGTATTCATGAATGATTACAAGATATTTATGCTTACAGTTAATAAATTTATGGTTCGAAATACAACTCTGGTAGAGCCCTCCTATGAATTTATAAAAAATGAAATAACTCAGAATGCTATTATTTTTATTGATGAATTTGATGCAACAAAAGAAACAATTCAAAATGTAATTATTGATAGAGCACTGGATTCTCAGGACGATTATATAAAATTGTTTGAACAAATATATAAGGCAATTCAAGTTCATATTTTCCCAAGGAACATGTTAAGGCCATACATTGAGTATACGGCCGATAATAATGCTCAGATTACATTTGATTCGTTGATGAGTGACGCAGCTCAGTATCATTTGAAATATAGTTATAAAACAGCTTCAGGGCGCATTGATAGAAGACAGAGTTTTTTATTTAACGACAGCTCCTATCATACAATGCTTCGGAATAATTGTAATTATATACGTGTAACACCCGATGATGAAACCCAGCAGGTGAGGATCTTCTTTGAAAACAAAGAAGAATATTACAATAACAGAAGTCAGGATGATGTTGTAATATATGGACTTATTCGAGCAATTAATAGCTATTTAACCAAGTTCAAAATTATGGTTCTTAATTGGGCAACAAGGTATGTAGAAGATGTTAATCGGGCACGTTCTGATGAAGAAGATGAGTTCTTTGTGGAAAATGCGATGAAATCAATCTATAAAGAGTTTGCTTTGTCGGAAAATCAGATTAAATTACTTATGGGAGATCTTTGTAATAATTCAGTAGAAGATGAACAGGATACAAGCATAAGCGCAATACAACCTCCCCAAAATTACAGCCAATATAAGGCTAGCACCAAAAATTCCAAACCAAAGCACGTTTTTACCTTTCATCATTAAAAAAATAAAAACTCCTAAAAACAAGATACGGATTAAGGTAATAAGATGATTACTATGTTTCTTTTTGCTCATATGTATATGTCTCCTTTTTTGTGATTAAATAAGATTACTTGAGTTTCCGCAAATTGTAATTAAAAAATGAATATATCTTTCCAAAGTG
>CAZQRO010000187.1:0-1617 GCA_964595785.1 uncultured Eubacterium sp. | reverse complement strand
ATAATAAAAGTAAAAAGGAAGTTGACAGACTCACCGAAAAAGCGGAAAGTGACCATAATAATATTGAGATAAAAAACAGGTTTATTGGGTGGCTGGAGGAGAAAAGCGGGAGTTAAAATTCGTTTTATGGAAATTTGTCTTATATTTTATACAAAGGCAGCATGGAATACAGTATGCTGTCTTTATGCGTAGTGTAATTAAAAATGTAAAACACAAATTTGAATTAAGATTAATAAATTGTATGATAGGAAAACAAAAGGCAAGGACTTCTTGTTTGTGGAGTTCTTGATCAACATAGTCTTGCAATTCGTTCTCGGTTAATTCAGATAAATTGGTAATTCAGCGCATTTGTCTTGAAATGAAAATATATAGAAAGAGGTGTTATAGTTAAAATATCCTCGCCGTGAGTAAATTGAACCTTATGGTGAGGATATTTTAATAGAGTTTTTAAGAGGTAACAATGTTAGTCAAAACTAATTACAGAAATTTCACCGAATAAATCTGACTTTGAATTAGGTTTTATTTTCCATGCATTTCCGTGATTTTTTCCGGAATAAGCTCCCGTTTTTGTTATATATCCACGCCAATCGTAGGTTACTATTCCGGATTTAATTAAAGAAAGAAAAGTCATAAATTGTGGTGAACGTGAAAATTCGATAGCATTATATTTGAATTGAAGTATATCTCCGTTCATACGTTCGTCAGCACTTATCCATAATGTTGAAGGATGTTTATCGTATAATTGTTTCTTTAAATCTTGGAAATTCCAATAGGCAGTTATTTCATGTTTTTGATTTTCTTGATTGATATGAATTAAGTTTACTACATTTTGGTCATCATTAACATCTAAATAAAATCCTTGATTGTTTCGATGGAGAATCTTCTGTCGCCACGGTTGTTAGAAACACGATAGAATTTTAATTTTACAGAGGAAGTTTCGTAGAATTGAATAAAAAAAGCTTCACTAACTATACCATTTGCACCACCATGTTCTATCTCGTCGTAGCATAGATTGAATAAAAGCTAAATTTTGCCCAAGCGTTATGATGTCAGTCATATTTTTATCATTCATCAATGAGTAGTTCCTTTCATGTTTATAAAGTTATCGTATATGAATTCGCTGTGTTATTCAGTGACTTTTAATTCACAAAACCTGATAGAAAACTATTGACTTTTCTTAGCAGGTTTTATACCCAAAATCAGATTAATTAAATTAAAAGTTGAAAATAATGGTTGAAACATACCATTTATTATATAAAATAAGGTAATTGCTAAGAGGCGGAAAGACTGGTTCTGAGGGTTACGAAATAAGAAAAATTAGGAGGAAAAAAAACTATGTTAAGACACGAAGGAAAGAAGAGAGGAATAAGAAGTATATTAATACTGTTGCTGGCACTTGTGTTAATGTGTGCAGTGTCAGGCTGTGGAAAGAAAAATGAGAAAAAGGAAGACACCACAGAGAAAGTAACTACAACAACAGAAAGTCAAAGTGAGAGCGGTGAAACAGGAGAAAGTAATTTTGATTTTAGTCAGGTATTTGATAATATTGAGGTAAATGGAAAACACGTACCATTTCCTTTTTCATTAAACGATTTGGGTGATGAGTATGAATTTAAA
>CAZQRO010000186.1:0-1618 GCA_964595785.1 uncultured Eubacterium sp. | reverse complement strand
TATAGGGAGGTGTAGGCATGGCAACAAGTAAAATTAAAAAAGGCGATCTTGTAAGAGTTATCGCTGGTAAAGATAAAGATAAAGAAGGAAAGGTTATGGCTGTCAACAAGAAGAATAACACAGTACTTGTTGAAGGTATCAATATGATGACAAAGCACACAAAACCAAGTGCGCAGAATCAGAATGGTGGTATCGTCAATCAGGAAGGTCCTATCAATATCTCAAACGTTATGTACGTTGTAAATGGTAAAGTTACAAGAGTTGGCTTTACTGAAAAAGATGGTAAAAAAGTTCGTATTGCAAAAGCAACCGGCGAAGTTATTGACTAATTAAGAGAGGAGGTCCGGAAAGTTGAGTAGACTTAAAGAGACTTACAAGAATGAAATCGTAGATGCGATGACAAAGAGATTTGAATATAAAAACATCATGCAAGTGCCAAAACTTGAAAAGATTGTTATAAATATGGGCGTTGGTGAAGCTAAAGACAACGCAAAGCTCTTAGATGCAGCTGTTAAAGATCTTGAGACAATCACAGGTCAGAAGGTTGTGGTAACTAGAGCAAAGAATTCAGTAGCTAACTTCAAAATCAGAGAAGGTCAGGCTATTGGATGTAAAGTTACTCTTAGAGGCGAAAGAATGTATGAATTCGTTGACCGTTTAATAAATCTTGCATTACCTCGTGTACGTGACTTTAGAGGTGTTAATCCTAATGCGTTTGATGGTCGTGGAAATTATGCCCTTGGTATTAAAGAGCAGTTAATCTTCCCTGAAATCGAATATGATAAGGTAGACAAAGTAAGAGGTATGGATGTTATTTTTGTTACAACAGCTAATACTGATGAAGAAGCTCGCGAATTATTGACATTATTCAATATGCCATTTCAAAAATAGTTAGGAGGTAATCCCATGGCTAAGACTGCTATGAAAATTAAACAACAGCGTAAAGCAAAGTTCTCTACACAGGAATATTCACGTTGTAGAATTTGTGGTCGTCCACATGCTTATTTAAGAAAATACGGCATCTGCAGAGTATGTTTCCGTGAATTAGCATACAAAGGACAGATACCTGGTGTTAAAAAAGCAAGTTGGTAGGATGAATTAGAAAGGAGGCAACATAAATGACAACAAACGATCCAATCGCAGATATGCTTACAAGAATCCGTAATGCAAATACTGCTAAACATGATACAGTAGATATTCCTGCATCAAAAATGAAGTTAGCAATTGCTGAAATCCTTTTTAATGAAGGTTATATCAAAAAATATGAAGTAGTAGAAGATGGAAACTTTAAATCAATCCGTGTTACATTAAAATACGGTAAAGATAAAAACGAAAAAATTATTACAGGACTTAAGAGAATTTCTAAACCGGGTCTTCGTGTATACGCAGGTAAAGAAGAACTTCCTAGAGTTCTCAATGGTTTAGGTGTAGCTATTATTTCAACAAATAGTGGCGTTATTACAGATAAGGAAGCTAGAAAACTTGGCCTAGGCGGAGAAGTTTTAGCATTCGTATGGTAATTATCGAATGAAATCAAAAGCCAGCTTTTAGCTGGTGCAGATTTCGACGATTATTAATAAATAAAATAAATTATCCCAATTAGGAGGTGCACGGCATG
>CAZQRO010000185.1:0-1691 GCA_964595785.1 uncultured Eubacterium sp. | reverse complement strand
CTATTATTAATGAAACATATTTATTTCTTACTTCCTCCATTTTGTTTCTACTAATAATAAATTCTTCCCCATTACGTAATTTAATAATATTCCCCTCATACAATTCTACATAATCAAAATTGATAATAATTGATTTTCGAACTCTTACGAATGCCCCTTTATCTTTTATTCTTTTCTCACATTCATCTAGCTTGCCATATACTCCTATGTCATAGTCGTTTGAATTACACCTATCCTTACAATGAAATAATACTTTTCTCTTGTTACTTGTTATATACATTAATTCATTTAAGAAAATTCTCTGAAAACTTTTTCCATTACAAAGCTCAATTATTTTATCTTTTTTCTGTTCATTAAATGCTTTAGTAAATGCACGAATTACTTCGTCTTCTTCAAATGGTTTTCTAAGAAATCCACAAACTTTAGTTTCAAATGACCTGTACACATATTCATTATGCGATGTTATGTAGATAACAGAAAAATTATTATTAATCTTCTGAATTTCTTTTACAATGTCTATTCCATTTTCTTTCCCTAATTCAATATCAATAAATAATATATCGATATCATTAATATTACTGTCAAATTTCATTGACTTACTGCTCTCATAACTTTTTATATCAAGTGCTTCATCAAATTTGTCTTTATTATTTTCAATCATCCCTCGGATTTGTTTTGCAAATGTAATCTCATCATCACATATTACCACTTTCTTCATCTCGATACTGTCCTCCTCCTTTCCATCACATTATACATTTTCCCTCCATAACGGAGCACTTTTAGCGAAGTTTATGTGCATAGAAACCAACACACGCAATTTCTATTTTTAATTTGTTATGATTATTATATCATTCAGTTTTTTTCTTGTCCATATATGCAGTAAACGAATTTTTCAATACAGCAAAAATACTTGTTGCACTGTTTAAAATAACTGTACTCTCAACTACTTTTTCTAACTTTACAAACTCCATTTTCATAAATATTCCTGCAAGTACAGTAAAGACGATTATTATAATAACTTCCCTTCTGTAAAATACACTCTTTTCCCTTTCACTCATTCGCTTATTTTCACAATCTAACGGTCCTAAGATAATTAAAACAAATCCCATAATTGCACCGGCTATCCTGTAATAGTTTATATCAATTAATCCATATTTTATCAAAAAAATTATTCCTGTAAAACACAATGTAGACAATATATAGCACTTTATAAATGAAGCGGCATGATAACCTCCTGCACAACTTCTAAGTATTTTAAAACATATCCAGAACAAAAAACCCGCCATTATCTCATTACATAATAAAGTTATGAGTATAATACTTAATGTAGACACCACTTTTTCATAAAGCGTTTGCATTCCATATACATATATTTCTTCATCTTCCCGCTCTATTAACTTCATCTTCACAAGTTCACTTATTATCTTTCTCTCTATTCTATCAACCATATTTTCCTCCATAGTAAACTGCCTAACATATATATTACGTATATGCTAGGCAGTCTGTTTTTCTACTATTTAATTTTGCTGAATTTTTTCAAATTCGCTGGTGCTTTTGGCTGATGAAACCAATAACCACAAAGTGAGTTTGCCTCTTTTTCAAGGTTTTTTGTCAACACATTTTTTGCTACATTGGCAATCGTCTTCTTCATATAGTATTTCCTCCCTTTCTTATGATAGAAATACTATATA
>CAZQRO010000184.1:0-1775 GCA_964595785.1 uncultured Eubacterium sp. | reverse complement strand
TACAAGCGTATGCATCTGAGTTCTAACCAGACGAGGATGTAAATAATCAATTATTTTAAGGAGGACACAGAAAATGAATATGTGTTATGATGGGGCATTAGTAATGCCGAGCAGTTATGCGGTAATGGACGAGGAAGAAATGACTTATGTTGAGGGTGGAGAAGAAGGTAACGAAGTGGTATGGGAAAGGTATTAAACTTTCAGGAAAAGAAACAAGTCAATTTTTATCAGATTCAAGTTGGCTGGCTATTCCCATTTGTGCTTTATATGGTGGATTTGGAAGTAAGGTAGCAGGTATTATTGCAGCAGGTATCATTGGAATGGGTGGATATACAATATCTAGGATGAATAAAGATAATAGTGGAGTAACATTCATGTGGAATTGGACACAATTAAATTTAGCACCTGGTTATAAATTACCTGTTATTATTGATAATTAAAAGAGATAGAATTATGGTAAAGAAAAGTTAAAAGAAGGAGAATGCGTCTGCCTATTTTTAACATAGAATGTTGGGCAGTATAGCAATTAGGTTTGCGATATGCATAGGAATAAGTATGAAAAAAATTGTGAATTATGCTAGTTTTGTTTGTTTTTGTAGTTTGTTTTTTATTTCATTGATTAAAACAAATTATAATACTGTGATTTTTTTATTTGGAATTTTAGTAATAATATTAGAATTAATTAACATCTATTTAGAATATAAAGAAAAAAATATTAGTAATGTGTCAAAAAAAACAAAATCATCTAAAAGAGGTTAGATTAATTTTAATTCAAGGCATTTGTAACTTAAATGCCTTGAATACCTAAGGAAGGTTTATAACATGAATATAATTGAAATAAATAATATTAATAAATTATATAAAAATTTCTATTTAAAGATAGACGATTTTACAGTTGCTAAAGGAGACATTGTTGGTTTAGTAGGTGAAAATGGTTCAGGAAAGACTACTATGCTAAACATAATATTAGGGCTAACAGGCTATCGTGGAAATTATGTAAAGGTTGATAATGTGCAGCTTAGTGGATTAGGACAATTAAACCATAATGTAGGTATTGTAACAGGCGAGAGTATTGGCCTGGATAGATACAGTATAAAAGAAATAAAAAAGTTAATGAAAATCTTGTATAGTGAATGGAATAATAATTATTTTGAAACATATATAAAAAAATACAAATTACCAGAAGAAAAAAAAGTAAAGAATTTTTCTAGTGGAATGAAAATGAAATTAAATATCGCAATAGCGCTTTCACATAATGCAGAATTACTTGTTTTAGATGAACCAACATCAGGTTTAGATCCATTTATAAGAAATATTATTCTTAATGATATATACAAATATGTAAAAAATGAAAACGCTTCTGCTATTATTTCATCTCATATATGCAGCGATTTGGAAAAGATATGCTCAAGGCTTGTATTACTCAAGGATGGAAAAATTTTATTAAATGACAGTATAAAGAATATATATAATGGAGAAAAAAATGAATCAATAGAAAATATTGTAATGAAAATAATTGGAGGGAAAGAATATGAAAGCTATTTTATATAAGGAATTGTTAGATTTAAAAAATAAATTACTCGAATTATTAATAATTACAGGTTTTTTTGTAATATTAGGAATTTATTCTAAGAATACTGTTCTATTATTTTCAATACTAATATTTATGTATATGAATTTTATTATTCAGAATAACGTTGTAATTGATGATTTGGCTTGGAGAAAATTTGTATTGACGACAAAAGTAAATATAAATATATATCTTTTAGGAAAGT
>CAZQRO010000183.1:0-1786 GCA_964595785.1 uncultured Eubacterium sp. | reverse complement strand
ATCCACGACTTCTTAGTTCTGTGTAGATGATGTTTTCCATAATGTGATTTTCTTCCTGCTGTCTGAAATTCAAACGAGCATTTCTAAGACCAATATCTTCAAAATAGTACTTTGCTGGAGTATCGATATATTTTTTTCCTTTTACATCAAAACGCACCGATTTTTCAATAAGAAAGGCATCTGACAGATAGTCAAGATATAGCTTTATTGTCTTGTCTGACAATGTTTTCTGACTCATGCTTTTAAAAGAATTAGAAAGTTTGGTAGGGTTTGTTAATGAACCGGTTGCGGAAGCAACAATATCAACAAGAATATCGATTTCATCATCTGTCTTTATGTTGTTACGGTCTTTAATATCTTTCAAGTAGATATTGTTAAAGAGTGATATTAAGTATTCAGCTTTTAATTCATCGGTATTTCTTGAGAGGATAAGCGGCAGTCCACCATAGGTATAATAATCCTTCCATGCAGCACTAGTATTATCATAAGCAGTATTAAATTCTGCAAAGGATAGAGGATATACACGAACTTCATCACCACGTCCTCTGAATTCTGTCAGAATATCGCTGGAAAGAAATTTGGAATTGCTGCCAGTAACATAGATATCCAGGTTGTCTATATGAAGAAGTCCATTAATAAGGTCTGTGAAATTGCTGGTCATCATCTGGATTTCATCAAGGAACACATAGTGCATAGCATCATCTTTAATGTTGTTTTTTACATAGTTATATAGTTTAATAGCATCTCTATACTCAATATTGGAAATGTCGTCTAAGAGATAATGATGTAATGCGTGATAAAAACGGAACATTAAAGCGTATGTGGTACGGAGCAGTCAGGCTTAGAATGCCACATGAAAAATGGCAGGCTAAGTTGCAAGAATACAAAGCTTTTATTATCACGAACGATGAACATGGAAATGAGCAGTGGCGAGCTATGCCACGAGGATATTTAATTAACATGACGGATGTGGAAATATTGAGGAAATACAATTCTGAAATTAGTGGATTGTACAACTATTATCGATTAGCTATTAATGTATCTACACTTAACAAGTTTCATCACATAATGGAGTACAGCATGTTGAAAACATTTGGTATGAAATATCGTGCTTCTGTGACGGAATTGAAAAAGAGGTATAAGAAGAATGGCAGATTTGGAGTAGATTATGATACAAAGGCAGGTAAGAAACGTTGTGATTTCTATCACGATGGATTCCGACAGAATAAAAAGCCGGCACAAGATTTTGTTGATTTATTGCCACAATATAAAAATCGATATGCCAATAATCCGAATTCTTTAGCTAATCGAATTAAAGCAGGTGTATGTGAGATTTGTGGAAAAGAAAATATCGAAATTTATATGCACCATGTTAAATCCATAAAGGAATTGACAGGGAAAAATGTATATGAACAGAAGATGCTACAGATTCGCAGAAAATCATTGGCACTGTGCGATGAATGCTTTTCAAAGTGTTGTAATAAAGAAGATTAAGTAACTAGGTGGAGAGCCGTATACATTGAGAGGTGTACGTACGGTTTGGGGGCGAGGAAGTCGGAAACCAGTTTTCGGAAGAAAACAAAGGCGCTGATTTCCTTAGCCTATTACGTGTCAGAGTTGCTTGGAAAAGGTACGATTGATAAGAAGTCAAGTGGAGAGACAAAGGGCAGACAGGGAAGCTCTTCAAGAAACTATGATGTATTAGGAAGAGAATTGTTTACACCCGATGAAGTCAGAAAGCTGGATAACAAAAAGTGTATTATCTTTATCCGTGGTTTTGATCCTA
>CAZQRO010000182.1:0-1817 GCA_964595785.1 uncultured Eubacterium sp. | reverse complement strand
AATGTTGTTTATGAAAATGAACTTTTTGATTTAAGACGAATAATGTATTTAGTAAACAGGGAAGGAGAACTAATTATGCCTAACAGTATTTTTTCAGACAGATTAAATGACTCAATGAATAAACAAGGTATGAAACAAGTTGATTT
The DNA here is from genome assembly GCA_964595785.1 of uncultured Eubacterium sp. Lineage (GTDB taxonomy): Bacteria > Bacillota > Clostridia > Lachnospirales > Lachnospiraceae > Bovifimicola. The sequence goes on along the minus strand of CAZQRO010000182.1, from coordinate 1,671 downwards.
GCTTCGAGCGGCGAATGAGGAGGGGGTTAAACTTGGTAAAAGTCAGATTAGCCAATATGTTAGCGGCAAAGCTGTTCCAAGAGAGAATATAGGTAATTTTCTTGCCAAAGTACTGAAGGTTGACTTGAATTGGTTATATGGTAAGAATGTAACGGAATATATATCAGATAAAGAAAAAACAACAACATATAATGAAAAAGAAATATCAGGTATTAGCAATATAAAAGATTTATCAGATGAATATACTGCGATAGAAAGGAAAGTAAATATGCGTGAATTTAAGAAATCAACAAAATTAGATAATGTTTTATATGATGTAAGAGGTCCTGTTGTGGATGAAGCTGAAAGAATGGAGGAAAGTGGCACACATATACTTAAATTAAATATTGGTAATCCTGCACCATTTGGTTTTCGTACACCGGATGAAGTAGTGTATGATATGCAGAGACAGATAACTGAATGTGAGGGATATTCAGCATCTAAGGGACTTTTTTCAGCAAGAAAGGCAATTATGCAGTATGCACAGATTAAGAATCTGCCTAACGTAACCATAGGAGATATTTATACAGGAAATGGTGTTAGTGAATTAATTAATCTGAGCATGTCTGCATTACTTGATAATGGAGATGAGGTGTTAGTTCCTGCCCCAGATTATCCTCTCTGGACTGCATGTGTAACATTGGCAGGCGGAAATGCGGTTCATTATATTTGTGACGAGCAGGCTGAATGGTATCCGGATATTGATGATATTAAGAAGAAAATAACAGACAAAACAAAGGCAATTGTTATTATTAATCCTAATAATCCGACGGGGGCATTGTATCCGAGAGAAGTTTTGCAGCAGATTGTGGACATTGCAAGGGAAAATCAACTTATTATATTTTCCGATGAAATTTATGACCGGCTTGTTATGGATGGCGAGGAACACATTTCCATTGCATCTTTGGCACCTGATTTATTCTGTGTAACATTTAGCGGATTGTCAAAATCACATATGATTGCAGGATTCAGAATAGGCTGGATGGTTTTAAGTGGTAACAGGAACATGGCAAAAGATTATATAGAAGGAATTAATATGTTGTCTAATATGAGAATTTGTTCTAATGTACCGGCTCAGTCAGTAGTTCAAACGGCACTTGGTGGATATCAGAGTGTTAAGAATTACATTACTCCGGGTGGAAGAGTATATGAACAGCGTGAATACATATACAAAGCTCTTAATGATATACCCGGAATAAGTGCTGTGAAACCTAAGGCAGCATTTTACATTTTCCCTAAACTAGATACAAAGAAGTTCAATATTTTAGATGATGAGAAATTTGCATTAGATTTACTTAGAGATAAGAAAATTCTAATTGTACATGGTGGAGGATTTAACTGGGGAAAACCGGACCATTTCCGTGTGGTTTATCTGCCTCGTATAGATGTATTGGAAGATGCTGTTGATAAACTTGGTGAATTTCTAAGTTATTACAGACAGTAATTTTTTTGAAAGACTATACTTAGCTTGTCGTGAAGGAAGAAGACATGAGCAAGAGTTTAGAAAACCTTCGTATGGTACAGTTTGTTATGGATTATAGTGATTATATCTCTGACAATGTTGTTATTAATAACATTGGTTATATAAGGATAATATCAAAAATGGTTCATAAAAGGAAACTTAAGGAATTT
>CAZQRO010000181.1:0-1844 GCA_964595785.1 uncultured Eubacterium sp. | reverse complement strand
GCTGCTACTGATGGTGTTATGGCTCAAACAAGAGAACATATCTTACTATCCCGTCAGGTTGGTGTTCCTTATATCGTTGTATTCATGAACAAATGTGATATGGTTGATGATGACGAATTACTTGAATTAGTAGAAATGGATGTCAGAGACTTATTAAATGAATATGAATTCCCAGGTGATGACACACCTATCATTCAGGGTTCTGCTCTTAAAGCACTTGAAGATCCTTCAAGTGAATGGGGTGATAAGATTATGGAACTTATGGCAGCAGTTGATTCATGGATTCCAGATCCTGAAAGAGAAACAGATAAGCCTTTCTTAATGCCTATCGAAGATATATTCACAATCACAGGTCGTGGTACAGTTGCTACAGGTAGAGTAGAAAGAGGAACTCTTCATGTTAACGATGAAGTTGAAATCCTTGGTATTCAAGAAGACGTTCGTAAGACAGTTGTAACAGGTATCGAAATGTTCAGAAAACTTCTTGATGAAGCTCAGGCTGGTGATAACATCGGTGCACTTCTTCGTGGTATTCAGAGAACAGATATCGAAAGAGGACAGGTTATTGCTAAACCGGGTACTGTAACATGCCATAAGAAATTTACAGCTCAGGTTTATGTATTAACAAAAGACGAAGGTGGACGTCATACTCCTTTCTTCAATAACTACAGACCACAGTTCTATTTCAGAACAACTGACGTAACTGGTGTTTGTGATTTACCAGCAGGAACAGAAATGTGTATGCCTGGTGATAACGTAGAAATGACAGTTGAACTTATTCATCCAATCGCTATGGAGCAGGGACTTGGTTTCGCTATCCGTGAAGGTGGACGTACAGTAGGTTCAGGTAAGGTTGCTACAATTATTGAATAATTGCGAAAACTTTGAATAAAGCGTCGAAAGACAATAAATATAGACTCGAGACAAGTTTACTTGTTCTCGAGTCTTTTCTATTGTAAAAGCGGGCATTTAACGAATGCCCGCGACCGAGATGGACATAATGTATTTGTTGACAAATTCTAATTTATGGAGGTAACTATGTCAAGGCAAAATATTTATGACAACGAGGCATTTTTTGAGAATTTCAAGGGAATACGTAGCAATGATGTTAATTTTAATGATTTGATTGAAACACCTATTTTGCACTCAATGCTTCCGAGTATGCATGGAAAGCGAGTGCTGGATATTGGATGTGGCATGGGGCAGCATGCAAAATAATATTCTGATATGGGAGCAGAATCGGTTTTGGGAATAGATATTTCTGAAAAAATGCTGGCATATGCTGTAGAATATAATGGAGTTAATAATATTGAGTATCAGTGCAAAACTCTTGAAGAATTGAAATTTATTAAAGGTAATTTTGATTTAGTTACTAGTTCATTGGTATTTGATTATGTGGAAGATTTTGATAAATTGGTAAAAGATGTATATGATTTAATGGATGATTATGCCTTCATCATTGTTAAACTTCATGTTAATGGGAATGGCATTTTCAGCAACGTTTTCTAATATAGTATCAGAAGAACAACTTATGAAAATTACGCAGGAATTTAATCCGTTTTTGGGAATCGCAATGGTTGTAGTTATTTTGAATCTTGGAGCACCTTTGGATTACCATGCAATTTTTGGAGCATGTTTATTCACGGTTATTTATATTGTAATGCGTGCATTTGGAAAATATTTTGGCGCCAGATTTGGAGCAAAGCTTACAGGATTACCGATGACAGTACAGAAATATCTTGGATTTACACTCCTGCCCCATTCCGGAGTGTCATTGGTATTTACAGGTATTGCCGCTTCGGAATTAGTGAAGTTTGAACCGGAGTATGCAGCTATTATTACAG
>CAZQRO010000180.1:0-1869 GCA_964595785.1 uncultured Eubacterium sp. | reverse complement strand
TATAACATGAAAAATCGTTCTTAGATTTTCGACAATAATTTTTGACATATATGTTTTTTATAGTATAATATTTAGAAAATATATATAAAATTATAACAGGAGGATTTATTATGATATATAAGACCAGAGGAACCTGCTCCAAAGAGATTCATATAGAGACAGAAAATGACACTATTAAAAATGTAACTTTTATTGGTGGCTGCAATGGTAATGCCCAGGGTATTGCAAACCTTGTTAAAGGAATGAAGATTCAGGAAGTCATCGATAAAACCGAAGGAATCAATTGCAGCGGCAGAGGAACATCCTGTCCCGACCAGTTATCTAAAGCTTTAAAAGAGATTCTTGCAAAACAGAACGGAGGCAACTAATGTCTAAGAAAATCGTGTTAACCGGTGGTGGAACAGCAGGTCATGTTACACCTAATATTGCATTGATACCCGGACTTAAAGAAAGAGGATATGAGATTAAATACATAGGCTCATACGAGGGTATTGAAAAGAGACTTATTGAAGAAATGGGTATTGATTATCAGGGAATATCCTCAGGTAAATTAAGAAGATACCTGTCTGCTAAAAATTTTACCGATCCTTTCAGGGTTCTTAAAGGTTATAGGGAAGCAAAGAAGATTATTAAGGAATATGCACCAGATGTGCTGTTTTCAAAAGGTGGATTTGTATCAGTTCCCGTGGTATTAGCCGCTAAGAAATATAAGGTCCCTGTTATTATTCATGAATCAGATATGACCCCAGGACTTGCTAACAAGTTATCAATTTCAGCCGCCACAACTGTTTGTCATAATTTTCCTGAAACATCTGAGTATCTTCCAAAAGGAAAATCGCTTCTCACAGGTTCTCCAATTCGTGAAGAACTTAAGAAGGGTGATAAACTTGCCGGTCTTAACATGTGCGGATTTACTGCAAACAAACCGATTATTATGGTTATAGGCGGAAGCCTTGGTGCTGTGGCAGTCAATGAAGCCGTAAGAGGTTCCCTTGATACTTTACTTAAGAGATATCAGATAGTTCATCTATGCGGTAAAGGAAAAACCGATTCATCACTTAATGACCTGCAAGGCTATAAACAATATGAATATATTAAGACAGAACTTAAAGACCTTTTTGCAATGTCTGATATAATTCTCTCCAGAGCCGGCGCAAATGCTATCTGTGAGATAGTTGCACTTCGCAAACCCAGCATACTCATTCCACTTTCTGCCAGAGCAAGCCGTGGTGACCAGTTGCTTAATGCTGCTTCATTTAAAAAGCAGGGCTTTAGTGAGGTTATTGAAGAAGAGGACTTAACTAAAGAATTATTAGCAGACACCATCAATTTTGTTTATGATAATCGTGATAAATACATTAAATCTATAGATGAGGCAGGAACTACTGATGCAGTCCAGACAATTCTTAACCTTATTGATAAAACTGCAAAATAAACATATAATTTTCTAAAACTATTTAAAACATAATCAAACAGTTTTAGCATCAAATTATTTTAGTGTTTTTACTTGTATCCTCTCATATTTATACCCATGGATTATCGCAGGTCTGCGATAATCCATGGGTATAAATAGTTTTAAATTTCCTTTCCGAACAGAAATCCTACCTCTTCTTTCCCTGTAACAACCCTTTTCTCCATAGTTATAACATCATATACCTTATACGTCTCCTCGATTTTTGTAATTGGTTTTTCATGATTACTTTCATACTGCACCTTAACCCCTGTTAATTATATTTTGACTATTATCATTTGTCAATATATATTTTTACACATTATATTGATTTAAATTATATAATATTATATAATTTAAATCGAGAAAAGCAAAGAAGGACGCATATGGATACTATTACATCTAATTTAAAACGCGCA
>CAZQRO010000179.1:0-1870 GCA_964595785.1 uncultured Eubacterium sp. | reverse complement strand
TTTACACAGACAGGAATACAATTAGCCTTGAAAAATGGACAGAAATAGTCTACAATATACACAGTTATGCAATAAAGAAATGAAAAGAAAGGGTACAAAGGTGTCGAAATGTTGGATTTAAAGTTTGTCAGAGAGAATCCTGATATCGTAAAACAGAATATTAAGAATAAATTTCAGGATAAAAAGTTACCATTAGTAGATGAGGTAATTGAATTAGATGAGCAGAGCCGTGCAGCAAAGCAGGAGGCTGATAATCTAAGAGCGGAGAGAAATAAGATTTCAAAGCATATTGGTGCTTTAATGGCACAGGGTAAAAAGGAAGAGGCTGAAGAAGTTAAGAAACAGGTTACGGAGAAGTCAGAATATCTTGCTGAACTTGAAGAAAAAGAAGCAGAGTTAAATGAAAAAGTAACAAAGATTATGATGGTTATTCCAAACATTATTGACCCTAGTGTTCCTATTGGTAAAGACGATACAGAAAATGTTGAAATAGAGAAATTTGGAGAACCTGTGGTTCCTGATTTTGAAGTTCCATATCATTCAGAGATAATGGAGAAATTTGATGGTCTTGATTTAGACAGCGCAAGAAGAGTGGCTGGAAATGGTTTCTATTATCTTATGGGAGATATTGCAAGACTTCATTCAGCAGTAATTTCATATGCAAGAGACTTTATGATTGACCGTGGATTCACATACTGTGTACCTCCTTTTATGATTAGAAGTGATGTTGTTACAGGTGTTATGAGTTTTGCAGAAATGGACGCTATGATGTACAAAATTGAAGGTTAAGATTTATACCTGATTGGTACAAGCGAACATTCCATGATTGGTAAATTCATTGATACAATAACACCGGAGTCAGAACTGCCTAAGACACTTACAAGTTATTCACCGTGTTTTAGAAAAGAGAAGGGTGCTCATGGAATTGAAGAGCGAGGTGTGTACAGAATACATCAGTTCGAAAAACAGGAAATGATAGTAGTATGTAAACCCGAAGAAAGTAAAATATGGTTTGATAAATTATGGCAGAATACAGTAGATTTATTCCGTTCGCTTGATATTCCTGTTAGAACGCTTGAATGTTGTTCGGGAGATTTAGCAGACCTTAAAGTTAAATCGATAGATGTTGAGGCATGGTCACCACGCCAGAAGAAATATTTTGAAGTCGGAAGCTGTTCTAATCTAGGAGATGCTCAGGCAAGAAGACTTAGAATCAAAGTTAAGGACGAAGACGGAAATAAATATTTTGCACATACACTTAATAATACAGTAGTTGCTCCTCCTAGAATGTTAATTGCATTCTTAGAGAATAATTTACAGGCAGACGGTTCTGTAAGAATTCCGGAAGCATTAAGACCATACATGGGTGGAAAAGACGCAATAAGATAACTAAAAAAGTAAATATAGTGTTTTTCTAATTGTACAAAAGACTACTCTAGCTGTACTGAGATATCTTTTGATATTTTAATGATAAAACAACAAAGTCCCACGAAAGAATATGTTTATGAATATTCTTTCGTGGGACTTTGTTGTTAGTGGGTAAATCTCTTTAATTGTCATTGGCAGTTAGTGAGTATAGTTTTTATTGGACTGGTGACTGACCAGACCAGCGTCCGCTTGCACCGCATGGAAGAACAAGACCGTTAGAAGTAACGGGTAATCCTATTTCCTGTGGGTCTGGACGGACAAGAATATAACTCCCCATCGTTCTAATTTCTCAGGTATAATCTATAACTTCATAATCTTTTTAATTATCTGCAATCCACATGATTAGCTTCCAATGTAAATGTATTCGTATTTTATTAAAATCTATAATAGAAAAAATCGGCAAGCAGGAAAGAATATATTAATTAGCTGACAAAAAAAGTTA
>CAZQRO010000178.1:0-1891 GCA_964595785.1 uncultured Eubacterium sp. | reverse complement strand
AAACAATATAAATCAACTTCGGATTTCAATGAGATTTTAAATTATTGTAGAAGCAGTTTCTGGTATTAAATTGTATTTGAAAAATTTTTATAATAGAACTAAATAAGACATTAAAATACTATAATTTGGATAGTTTATCGGATTATAGTATTTTTTGCCTTGTAGAATATTGTCGAACAATGTCGAAATCTTTTTGTTGATTAATGGCGTAAAATAGAATATAATAAAAGAAAACTATCAGGAGGAAAATAGTTATGTATGGTAAGATAAAAGTGGTAATTGTGACAATATTAAGTATTATGATTTGTGAACTGAGTTTTGTTAATTCACCGCTTCAAGTTATGGCAGAAGAAATGAAAGAGAGTCGAACTCTTGAAATGATGAAAGAGAGAAGAAGTTTAGAGTACTATTTATACGAATAAGAAAATGTTTATACGGGAATAATTGACGAGAATTTAGAAAAAGAACTTAATTGTAAGGGATTATTTGATTCAGAAATAGAATTATTATCTTGTGAAGAAGTAGAGAACATACAGAATGCAGAAGAAGTAAATATATATTGTGAATATGTTGAGATAAATGAGTTAGGCGAAGAAAGTGAAGAATTAGAACAGAACATCGATGAAAGAGTTCTATCTGAAGGGGAAGTAAATGAATTGTTTAAAGAATTGTATTATTCTGATGAATCAGATAGTATGTTGACTAAGTTTGAAAAAAAGATAGGATTAATGCCACAAGAAGTATTAGCTAATGAAGTTATTAATCGCTCTGCTAATTCGACGGCTTATGTGAAAAGAAGTTTTATAATAGTAGACACAGGTGATGTTTTTTCAGTAACAGGAGTTAATAAATGGCTTATTATGCCTGAAAATAGATTTTCGGATTACATAATATATGATTGGTGTGGTGCAACGCAATACTGTATTGGAGACAATAATAATACAAACAAATATACTGTAAAAACATATGCAACATATCATGAGTACTATAAATATGGCGGCAAATTGAAACTTGACAGAAATATAGAAGAAGTAAATGATTTTACAAATCTTGTAGAATTTAATAAAAATGTTGGAAGTTTTGCAATAATAGCATTTTTTGATTTGCCTAGATATGACGAAAATGCAGGAAATGGACGAGAATTCGATGATTACCATGAAATTATTCTTACAGACTTTTCGGCTAAGATAACATTTTATCTGAAAAAAATTCAAAGGGATCAATGTTTTTATATGGAATATGACTATTTTCATCAGAAAAGAAAAATAAATGGCAAAAGTGCAAAAGGTCTTGCAGTTGACATTGCACAGATTGCACCTACTATATTAGAAACGGCATCAATTGGAAGTATTGCAGGTACAATATGGTCAGCATTATCTGCAAAAAATAACTTAAAAAATGTATATGATTATTATTATGACAAAATAGGTCAGGGTGGCGGATTAGCAATATCATACAAATAGAGGAGAGATAAGAGATGAAACTACAAAAACCTACAGTAATGGATGTTGTTGGAACTACAATTATGGTAATAGCCATCGTTCTTTTTTGCATGGATAAAATTGGAAGTACATTTGGTACTGGAATTATGGCATTAGCGAATGCATTAACGTTAATAGGATGTCCGGAAGAAAGGATAAAAGGAAGAAAGAGAACAGTTGTTGTTTTCTTTATTGCATTTATGCTTAAACTTTCTATGTAAGGTATTGAATTTTTACTGTCTTAATAAAATATAAAACACTAGAGAAAAATCAAAAAAGGGATGAAGAGATAAAAATGAGGTTCTGTGTTCAAGCGAACTTGCACAGAACCTCATTTTTGCATATCTCTGAGTAATTATTCTAATTCCAATTTGCCTTCGGCTTCTAACTGCTTACGAATCTCCTGCATT
>CAZQRO010000177.1:0-2003 GCA_964595785.1 uncultured Eubacterium sp. | reverse complement strand
TGACACTTCGGGACTATCTAATCATTTTTTAGATACAATTAACGGAAACTCAAGATTTCTGTTATATAGGTACTCCAATACCTTTTATGTCAAGGTTCCATTCTTATAACATCATCCATCCTGTTCCTAAGTCTGCTCCTCCAGCCGTTCGAATTGCGCAGTTGCGCATTTATTAGAGCAAAAAAGGACGAAAACACATTAAAATGCTATAAAACTCCATAAAATAATGGAAAACTTGTCAATTGTAATGAAATAAATTTTCTGATACTATATAAGCGTACAACAAATTGCACATAAAATGTAGTTGTTAGATGCAAATATGTGTTAAAAAAGAAAAGGAGAGAACATATATGAAAAAAATAGTCAGCTTGCTGCTAATATCGGTAATGGCACTATCTTTGTTGACCGGATGCGGCGAAAAATCTAGTGATAACGGTAATGCTAAAAAGGCAGATGATGGAGGAGATAATAAACTAACGGTATGGTGCTGGGATCCGGCTTTTAACATTAATGCTATGAAAGAAGCCGAAAAAATATATCAGAAAGATAATCCAGACTTTAAGTTAGAAGTTGTGGAAACCCCTTGGGAAGATCTGCAGACTAAATTAACCACTGCAGCCAGTTCAAATAAAATAGATACTCTTCCTGATATTATACTTATGCAAGATGATGCTTTTCAAAAAAATGTAATAAGCTATCCAGATGCATTTATAGACCTTTCTGATACGAAAATCGATTTTAGCCAGTTCGCAGAAGGAAAAGTAAGTGCGTCGACTGTAGAAAATAAGAATTACGGGGTTCCTTTCGATAATGGAGCTGTAATTGCCTGCTACCGTGAAGATATATTAGAACAGGCCGGATATACAACAGATGATTTTAAGGATATAACCTGGAACAAATATATTGAGCAAGGAAAAGTTGTTTTAGAAAAAACCGGAAAACCACTTCTTTCATGTTTGGCTGGAGAAACAGATGTGCTAGCAATGATGCTTCGCTCTACAGGAGGCGGATTCTTTGACGAAGATGGAAATGTAACCATAGTTGATAATGAAAAATTAAAAGCGGTTTTAGAGACATATGCTGAATTAATAAAGAGTGGAGTTTTAGTTGAAGTAAATGATTGGGATCAATACATCGGTACTTTGAACAACGAAACAGTTGCCGGAACTGTTAATGGTTGTTGGATTATGGCATCTATTCAGACAGCAGAAGATCAGGCAGGTAAATGGAGAATTACAAATATGCCTAAACTAGATGGTGTTGACAATGCAACAAATTATGCTAACCAGGGCGGATCCAGTTGGGCAATAACAGCAGCCTGCAAAGATGTAGATCTAGCAGCAGATTTCCTTGGCAGTACTTTTGGAGGTAGCGCAGAATTATACGACACGATTTTAAGTACAGGTGCTATCGCAACTTATAAACCAGCTGCTGATACAGAAGCATATGCACAGAAGAATGAATACTTCAATGATGAGGAAGTGTATAAGCTGATAGTTGATTTTGCATCAAAAGTTCCTGATACTATTAATGGTGTTTATTTCTATGAGGCACGTGATGCAGTAGGGACAGCGATCACAAATATTATCGGTGGAGCAGATATTGATAAGGAATTAAAGACTGCACAAGAAACGATAGAATTTAGCATGCATTAATAAGCGAATAAAAAGGGTGGCTTATTAGTCACCCTTTTTATGAAGGAGTGAAAATAATGAAAAACAAAATGACCCTTGACAAGCGTCATAGTCTGACAGGTTGGGCATTTATTGTACCAGCGGCATTATTAATCATACTGATGAGTTTTATTCCCATGCTTCAGGCGTTGATACTATCATTTCAGTCCGGAAAAGGGAATAACTTAGACTTTGCCGGAATAACTAATTACATAAGAATTTTTAAAGATGGAGTCTTTATACAATCACTAAAAAACACATTCTTTTATCTGATTTTGCAGGTACCTATAATGCTAATCACCGCATTATTATTAGCATCAATATTGAATG
>CAZQRO010000176.1:0-2131 GCA_964595785.1 uncultured Eubacterium sp. | reverse complement strand
CCCAATCTATTGAAATTTTGTTCTGCAATCTTGTCATTACATTTCCAAATGCCTTTCAGTTCCTCTTTTGACTTACTTTTCAACCAACTTTGTATCTCTGTCGTCTTTTCAATAAATTCAGGCAATGCATCCGGTGCTATGCTGTCAGTATCTGTAATCATCTTTTTAGCAGGGGATAATATTATCTTCATTAAACTAATTCCTTAAGCATATTTTCAGGATCATCTGCAGCCTTAACTTTATCATTTGCCTTTATAATAACCCCCTGTTCATCAATAAGATATGTGGTTCTTACTACTCCCATAGATACTTTGCCATAATTTTTCTTTTCTTTCCATACATCATAAGCTTCAATAACTTTTCGCTCTGGATCTGCTAAAAGTGTAAATGCCAATCCATATTTTTCCTCAAATCTCTTGTGAGACGCTACAGAATCCTTACTGACTCCAAGAATAACTGCACCTTTTTCGGTAAACTGAGGGTATCTCTCGGAAAAACCACATGCCTGCTTCGTACATCCTGGTGTATTATCCCTTGGATAAAAATACAAAATCACTTTTTTTCCTGTATAATCCGATAATCTATGTATTTTTCCATTTTGATCTGGCAACTCAAAATCAGGTGCCTTGATTCCTACTTCCAACATTATTTATTCCTCCCTATCTGTAACTTTCTCTTTTTTTGCCTTTTCTTTTCTATTCCCAGTAATCATTTTATGGCCTGTATATATCGCCATTACCATACATAACATAGAACTTAAAGCAAAGTATTTATGACTTGATTTTAGCTTTTTATATCCAGTGTAATAAGTCCCAAACATTGTAATTAATGCTCCAACTGACCAATATTTATGTGCTTTCATGTAATTCCTCCATTTTTTCGGTGTATTCAATTGTAATTATACTCTACCACATTCCTATGCAATTTGACAATGGCGCATTCCTATAAATTTTTCAGAATATCATGGTTAAAACTATGTATTGTTATCCTATAATTTTTCTTTGAAAAATCTAACCAAAAGCTTACCTTCAGGAAATTACTATTTAATCTCTTTTCCATCTATATATAGTTGAAATTTATCAGGATTATCGACAACATCATAGTCCTTTCCATATTCTACCGGTCTGTATTCGGCTGTCATTACCGGTTCCCCATCTTCAATATCCTCTTTCCATAAATAGATGTTCATATCAAGGCTCGTCGCATATCCCCTGTCTGTGGAGAATTTTGTCGAATGAAAAGAATCAGCCTTGTACATCTGCAAAAGTTCTCTTGCAAACGCTTCTCTATCCTCAATATTTTCCCGGTTAGCGACCACAGTTAAATTTTCATCCCGATTTATGGAAAATGTTCCTACTACATCCGGTTCACCTCTCTTATGACCGGATTCAGTTTTACCATAAATACTTCCTGCAGCAATTATCAAGATCACTGCTCCTGTTATCACTGCAATTATCTTTTTCTTCATATTTTCATTAATGTCCTTTTATTTGTTTTACTGCGTAATTGATTACTTCTTCTGGTGTGGGTCTGTCTCCTTTAAGTGTCATTTTCTTCCATTCTTCCTGCACAGCCGGATCAGGATTATCAAAGCCTGCATCTATGGCTATCTGCATTTCTCTGCGTACCTCTTCTGGTGTTGTGTTGTACTTTTCTGCAATCTTCTCATAAATAGTTTTCTCTCTCATTCATTTTCCTCCAATATATAAACAGAATTATACCTTGTTCCATAGAACCAATTTAGCATATTTCTATTGTCATGAAAAGACACTTTCCAAGAATGATAAATAAGATATGCAATTCAAGCCTTATGATAGCTGCCAGTAAATCTGCTGATATAGTAGATGCTGACATAGTAATGGCTGCTGTTAATGATATAGAGTTAGCATAAGATAACGCCGCAGAAATCTGCGGCGTTATTGTATTACCAGCTTATTTATATAATGTGACGAAGTAGCTTTAACTTCATTGATTAAGTTGATTAAGTTGAATAGATGTGATTTCTGTTCGTCAGACCAGAGATTTGCCTACACCTTCCTTCAGATTCCACCTCGCGGTGGACACCCTTGGTGTTCAGCTATGTCTTTCCCACTACTAGGGCAGACTAGGGACTTTAACCCTTAAGATTGCG
>CAZQRO010000175.1:0-2188 GCA_964595785.1 uncultured Eubacterium sp. | reverse complement strand
GTTTCAGGAACTTTAAATAAATATAATTCATGTATTGTTTAGAGTAATTAGTTACATATTTGCAAATAAATGTTCCACATGAAGTAAAACAAAAAAATAGAAATTTATTGAGAAGATAATTTACTATTTTACGGAGGTATATGAAATGAAAAAGACAAAAATATTATATATCGTAATTACAATGCTTGCAGTATTACAAGTTTATTCAGTATTTCAAATTAACAGTCTAAAAGCGAAGGTGCAACAAACAGAAAATGGAATAGCTTATGCTGAAGATCGCTTGGAGAGAAATATTAGTGAAATTTATTCAAATGTTGATAGAAAACTCGAAGAATATACAAGTCTTGTAACAAGCAGTGGATATGAAATCGGTGAGTTCAACCTGCAAACACTGAAAGTGCCTGTAACTTTTAAATTACAGCCAAAAACACTTACTGAAACAACTGCGGTATTCCTAAAATTCAGTGAAGAAAAAATTCCAATGGAAAAGCAAGGCACCGAGTTTGTACTGACAAAGGATTTTGCAATCAAGGACGAAGTTTCCCCCACAATTATAATAGAAGATAAGGGCGTTTTACAGTTTGAGGAGCACGATTATCTCAGAGTATATAACATCAAAGATGAAGTATTTTCCTCTCTTTCACCTCGTTTTGAGGGAGAAAGCGGATATAGCGGACAAGAGCCTTATGATTACCGTATGAAGGGCAATATTGCAATGGGTTCTTCTGTCATCAATGGCCACAACAGCTTTAAAGACATAAAGTATATCGTCACATTAGATGATGAAGTTATTAAAACCTACCAAGCTGGCTTTGTAGGCATCGGAAATATCGAAATTAACGATAATTTTAAAATGGAAACAGGACAGACACTTATAGGAAAAGTGGTAGCGACAGATGGGCTTAATTTTACCCACGAATACTTGATTATGCACTATGTTGCAGGAGAGAGGGAACAGCGAGAACACTATTATGAAAACGAAAAAATCATTGCTCCTAACGGCACAGTAATTTATGATCTTGATGAAAGCGAATTATATTAGGAAATATATTTTACAAAAAAAGTAACACAACGTTCTATTATGAGCATAAATTGGTGCATTGCAAATTTGAATTTGTTGAGCGCATGAAATTAGAAAACTAATTCTATTTATGTGATAAAGAGCCATAAATATCAAGATGTAATGTCATGTTGCGAAAATGTAAAGTTGATGTGGTAGCATCTAAAAAGGCTTTATATTATAATGAAGCAACAAGATCAAGTGAGGATTTCCTATGAAGTTATCAGATAAGATAGTTGGACTTTGAAGAAAGTGATAGAAATAAATTTGAATTTTCTGGAAGGGAAGTTAAAAAAGGAAGTACCACTGCTATATTAAGTTCAAATGCTGAGGATATTGAAAGTTTTAAACTTATTTATGACGATTCTATTATTTTAGAATTGGATCTTAAATAAAATTTTATATCAGTATGAAATTATGACATATAATTTATATTATGCGTAGGAAATATTAGCATCTGGGATATATTTTTCAAAATGTATCCTTTTTAATATATCTTTTATTAAAAATATGTATAAATACCAAATAGTTGGACAAGCTACTACTATAAAATAAAAATAAAGGAGTAGATTGGTGATGAAGGTTAAACCAAGCATAGTTTTAGCTGATTTAGAAGAATATTTAAATTTATACGGTATTATATTATCTGATGAGACAAGAAAAACTTTAAGTGATGTGGAAGAATTTGCTTATAAGTGTGATAGTCCATCAAATTATAATCTCTTTTTTAGTAAAACGATTAGAAATTCAAGAATAATACGAGATATATTTGAAAACAAAGGTAAGAATCCTGATTTAATCGCACTTATATTAGAGAAAGATTATTATGATTGCATAGATGAAATGTCAAAGTATAATAAAGAAGCCTATAGTTACTCTCAAGTGTATATGAGAAAAAGAAATGAAAAAACCGCTATTATTGATATTGCGATGGAATATTGCATTAGGGATAATAGGAATTTACTTAATAATGTAGATGTTTTTTTAGCTGCTATGGATAATTATGAAAGAATTTTAGATGAAGATGGCTCACATTGGGTAGATAAGAGGTTAAATTTGATGATATAAGAGAAGTTTTGTTTAACATTAAGAAAGAGAGTATAATTGTTAAGGCTGCATAATATATTA
>CAZQRO010000174.1:0-2294 GCA_964595785.1 uncultured Eubacterium sp. | reverse complement strand
TAGTTATTAACGTTTAAATAATCTTTTTAATGAACCCCAAATAATGTTTAGACCTAAAAGTGTTATAAATCCAACTATTATGACTCCCAGTTTAGAACCTAATGAAATAGAAAAATTGTCTTGAGGTGTAAGAGTATATTCACTGAAATCTTCTGTAAAGTAAAGAGTGTGCGTTGAACCTACATCAAAACTTCTGGGAGATTTTCGTATAACTCCATTATAATTGATACCATTGTAATTTAATTCAAATTCAATATAATATCTGTCATGGTTATATTTCCCACTCGTACCATTGCGTTCGCATTGCAGTATAGTACAGGGAACTTTAATGCAATTGTTATTAAAGGAAGTCTGTGTTTTTGCATAGTCTAAAAGTAAGAATATGAATAGGACAGAGCAGGCAGTTAATAAGAAACCTGCCAATAAACCTATCAGAGGATGAAGTTCTTTAGATAGTTTATTATCAGGAACTACATAATCAGAATTATTTGGAGAATCATAACTGTCATAAGAATTAGTATTACCTGAAGTATTTGTGGAAGATGAAATATTCTGAGTGGCATCGTAGACCTCCCAATCTGAAAAATTATCATCTAAATTATTGCCGTTACTCATTTTTTATACCCATACATATTGTAAATAAATCTGCAATACTTCTTAAATAAGAAAGCGAAAGGAACATATTCATATTCGCTGTATTTTACCTTTCTTCTAGTTTTATGCATTTTAAAGTTTATACATTTTAAAGCCTGTGATAAAACACTTTTTCAATTAGTTCTATTATATAGTCTGACAAATATTAGTCAATAAACCATATTCCACATTAAATAGTTTTATATATGAAAATATGCTATAATAACTTTAGTTTTTGATTAATGTGTTTAAAGGTACTTTTTGACACGCTAATATATTTGTAAAAATGCTCCAGCAAAGAGGTAGAAATGAAAGAACAGTTTGTAAGAACAGGAATGTTAATAGGAAATGAGAGTTTAGATAAATTAAGTAAAAGCAGAGTAGCGGTGTTTGGAGTCGGCGGGGTCGGCGGCTATGTATGTGAGGCACTCGCAAGAAGTGGTGTAGGCGAAATTGACTTAGTGGATATGGATACGGTAAGTGTAAGTAATATAAACAGACAGATAATAGCAACTCTTAGTTCGGCTGGCAGATATAAGACAGAAGTTATGCGCGACAGAATTATGGATATTAATGAAGAAGCAGTTGTGCATATTCATAACTGTTTTTATCTTCCGGAGACAAAGGAAGAATTCGACTTCAGTAAATATGATTATGTAGTAGATGCAGTAGATACGGTTACTGCAAAACTTTCATTGGTTATGGAGTGTCAGGAAAAAAATATTCCTATAATAAGCAGTATGGGTGCAGGTAATAAACTAGACCCAACAGGATTTATAGTGGCGGATATTTATGATACATCGGTCTGCCCGCTTGCAAAAGTAATGCGCAAAGAATTGAAAGTAAGAGGTGTTAAGAAATTAAAAGTGGTATATTCAAAAGAAAAACCACTGACACCGATTAATGAAATTAAAGATGAAAATACTGGTTCAACAAATGGACTAAACAAGAGACAGACACCTGGAAGCATAGCATTTGTGCCATCAGTCGTTGGACTTATCATTGCATCAGAGGTCATAAAAGATTTGATGAAAACGGTGTAACAGCAAAGGATTTTTAAGCAGGCATTAGGTAAGAAAAATATAAAGTAAGAGAAGAATCAGACAAAATAAATATCATACAAGAGAATTTAAGAAAGGCAAGGCGGTTTATTGTGAAAGAAAGAATAACAAAATATCTGACATTTATGGACGAACTTCTAGAAAATATTGATGGCGGAGAAGATGTGAATATTGAATATGTGATGAAAAATCATATGGTACAGATTGGCTTTTTTATGCATGAGCGACTTGTCCATCTTATTGTAACTGTACTTTTTGCCATTGGAACATTTATGACTATATTCACATATTTAATTGTTGATAATATGGGACTTTTATTGCTCGCCCTGCTATTGATAGTTCTGCTTGTTCCATATATTAAGCATTACTATCTGTTAGAGAATGGTGTGCAGAAAATGTATAAGCAGTATGATAAATTATTACTATACAGAAAGCATTGAAAAATTTATCATGATATAGAAAACAGAGATTGTTTGCAGGATTTTAAAAATTGTCTCTTAATAATTTATAAGTTCTGAGTAATTACAAAATATACAAGACTAAACTAAGTTATGAGGATTTATTTGTGGAAAACATAGTAGAAGAAAAAGAAAAATTTGT
>CAZQRO010000173.1:0-2323 GCA_964595785.1 uncultured Eubacterium sp. | reverse complement strand
TTTGTCACATTTGCTTAATGGCTAAATTTCTGATATAATTGCATATAAGTACTTTCGCTTTTACCTACATACCAGTGCGTATTTTACAAGTCTACTTTATGCGACTTTGTGCAGTACGCATATCAAATTATTAAGAATAGGATGGCAAAATATTATGAGTAGTTTAACAATTAAATTATGGGGTCTGGTTAATCGTGAAAATAATAATTCTATTAATCACAAGATTGCAGAGACATTGTTAGAAAATATGTATCAGTTAGAAGGAACTTCCACTGCTGACCTTGCCAGATTATGCAATGTTTCAAAACCAACAATAAGCAGATTCAGCCGCGAACTTGGCTATGAAGATTATTATGACTTCAGAATGGATTTAAAAATCCATAATGATCTTCCTGACAAAACATCTTCGTATGCCGATTGCCGGGACCTTGGTCTCTTTCATGCATATATGGACAAATGCAGAGATTATATGACTGTTATGGAAAAGAACATTAATGAAATGGATATTGGAGCGGTTGCCAGAAATATTGATTATTACAAACAAATATATATTGTGGGAAATATGAATTCCGGAAGTGTGGCACAAAGTCTTCAATACAGTCTATTTTGTTCAAAGAAGATGACTACTGCAATTACGGATATTTCTGAACAGCGAAAATTATTTGAGCATTTTACCGGAAATGAAATGATTATTATATTTTCCATAAGCGGCAGATATTATATCGATGCATTAAAAAATCATATACCGGCTAATACCAAAGTATATCTCATTACTACCAATCCTGAGATTAATCAAATTCCCGGCATAACCATAATAAATGCACGCACAGGCGACGACTTAGCTGCATCTAATACAAGTTTAAGCCTTATTGCCAATGCCATTTATCTGAAATATATATATTATATTTCACAGTAAAACCTTTTTCACTATATTTACATATGGAAACGTTTCAATTTCTGAAACATTTTTCATTTAACGAAACTATCCTTGTTATTCTATCTTCTTTCCATTTCAAATTTCAATAAGAGACTTTATAATCTTAACTTCATTATACAATCTGTATATATTATTTTATTAGCTGATGCAATAGAACAAAAATTATCCATATGGGTTTAAATCAAAACGCCCTTCTTTTCATCTATTAATTTGCAACTATTTTGGGTACATTTTATATGACACTTTATGGTTGTAAATTTTATGAAAGGTACATTTTTATGGATAGAAATATTGAAGTATTTAATTCTCTTGAGAAAATACGAAGTATATGTAAAGAGCAAGGATGGTCTGTATATAAATTATCAAAGGAAAGCGGCATACCTTACTCAAGTCTTAACAATATGTTTAACAGAAATACTGACCCTTCACTTTCTACTTTAACAAAGATTTGTCGTGGTCTTAATATAACTTTATCGGATTTCTTTTCGAGTGCAAAGTCTGATATCATACTTATTAATGAGGATACCCGTGAATTACTTAATTTATATACACGCTTACCGATATCAAAGCAAAAAAGAGTCCGTGCCTATATAGATGGACTAGTTGATGACGAATTTATCAGCCCTTAATCCACTGCTTTAATAGTCTAAAATCAAATGCATAATAAAAATGGGCTGCCACATTTAGTGGTTCAGCCCATTTTTATAATTCTCTTAATTAATAACCATTAGTAATGGAGTTGATTTTTTATTTTCTTTATAATAAATATAATTAATAATACTATAAAAACTATTCTATTAATCCATTCCTTCTACACTCTCTATCAAAAAGAAACCTAATGGCATAAAGAAAATTTGTTTTACCTATATCATTGAGACCAAATATCACATTCTTGTTTTCTAAGTCTATTTCAATATTTTCGAAATTCCTAAAGTTTTTTATTAATATATTCTTGAATTACATATACTTCTCCCTTTCTCACCAGCGTACCATACCCAATATTTATTTCAATACTTCACATAAATATCTATTCTATATCATTACTAAAAACATATTTTCCTTTACCATTTCCTGTAATGCTTTGTTCTAGTTCATTGCACATACGATTAACACCCTCGCCAAACTCTTTTACAAATTTGTAATTTTTCAAGAATTCTGCAATCTTAGGATTTCTAGAAAAATGAGTAAATCGGATGTTATCTGCTCGTACAAGTCCCGGAAGCTTTCCTGGATTTTCGACTACTATATGATCGTCAAACATTTTAATCTGAATATCTGTACCAGTAATGCTATAGGCACGATGAGTAACAGCATTAACAATCAATTCTTGTCTAACAAACTTAGGATATTCCTCATCTGTAACAAATGTTCCATCTGGTCCTAGAT
>CAZQRO010000172.1:0-2376 GCA_964595785.1 uncultured Eubacterium sp. | reverse complement strand
AATTGCCGGAAATGATGCAGTAAAGAATAAAGAATTTATGTCATCACTTACTGCAAATGGCAAATATGACATTACGGATGGTATGAAAGCAGAACTTAAAGATTTCTATGGTAATTATGCAAGTGAAGCCGAGACAGCAGATGTAATTAAAGATATATATGAGAAGACAGGATATATAATTGATACACATACAGCAGTTGCAGCAGCCGTATCAAGAAAATATTTGAAAGATACTAATGATACTAACAAACTTGTTATTGCTTCAACAGCAAGTCCGTTCAAATTCACAAGAAGTGTAATGAATGCAATTGATGGTAAATATGATGCAATGGGCGATTTTGAATTAGTTGATGAGCTAAGCAGGATTGGTAATGTTAAAGTTCCTAATGCGATAGAAGAAATTAGAAATGCAAAGGTTCTTCATGATACTGTTTGTGAAGTAGATGAAATGACAAATGTAGTAAAGAAATTCTTAAATATGTAAAAAATAAAGGCTATGCATTTAATTGGTGCATAGCCTTTTTGTGAAAAAAATCTGTTACTTATAAAGCAATTGAAAATCTAATTGTTCCAAAAGGATACTGGAATGGAAGTATAAGGCAATTATCTACTTCGTTAGGTGTTAAACCTGCCAATGGAGTAGGTGGTGTTAACGTCAATTCAATCTGCTGGTTATTAGATACATTTACCGTAAACAAACCGTTATGTAAATTAAGGAAGTCCTGACAGGAAGCTTCTACATATTCATTTAATTCAGTAATCTCTTCTCCTGAATATCTGCTTGCAAATTCAATAAAAGTTGCCTCATCAGCAAAAATCTTTGTATCAGTAGAAAACTCACCATTAATGTTTTGAGATGTTGATTTAAATGAAGGTGAGTTAATGCTTAATTCAGGATCCAACGGAGTAAAATCGTCTCCAACAAATCTGATAAGGTTATTCATTAACAGAGAAGCAAACTCTTCATATAGAGAAGGATTGCTTGTTTTACTAAAATCACAAAGAGAAGTAATAAGAGATTCAATTTTTGAAATTTCATTAGCAGATATATCTTCGTCAGTTAATGAGTATTTTTCCTTATATGCATTAATGGCATCTTCAAAAGAAGAGTTTGTCATATATCCTTTATCAACTAATGCCTGACCGAGAAGCAGATATCCAAGTGGCTGTGCATGTAATAATTCCATAACCTGCTCATCTGTCATATATCCTAATTCAACAGCAATGTCACCAATACGTTTATCCATTTTACTCTGTAATTCATGTACACGTTCAACCTGACTAGCTGTCATGTATCCTGCATTAATAGCTAAGACACCGAGTTTCATTCTGGTGTTTTTCTTTTCCTGAAGAGCATCGACAAGTTGCTCAGGAGTTACTAATTTCTGATTTAGTAAATAATTTCCGAAAAATTGTGTAAACATCTAGTTACCTCCTTTACAATATGTATTAATAAGCCTTTTAACCTGTTCAGGGTCGAGAGGTTTCTGAAGAAAGTCAATAGCACCGGCTTTAATTGCATCTTTAAGGTATGATTGTGTGCCGACAGACGATGCCATAATTACTTTTGCTTCAGGATTTATTTCAAGAATGCCTTTTAATGCTTCTATACCATCTTTCTTTGGCATTACAATATCCATAAATATAATATCAGGCTTAGTTATTTCGTATTGAGCTATAGCCTCTACACCGTCTGCTGCTTCATATACTTCTGTACAACCGAGTGAAATTACGCAATCTTTTAATTTTTTTCGTGATAAAATAGAGTCATCACAAACAAGAATTCTTAATTCATTAATATTCATTGACTAAAACTCCTTTCTGAATTATAATTTCCTTCGAAATATATTAATATTCTACAATATTTTAGCGAAAAATACAATAATAATAGCAAATATATTAAATAAATAAATAGTTTTGCAAAAATAATATAGAAATATGGCAAATACGCATATAAGTAAGAGCATATTAAAGTGTTACTGCCTGCTATACTTTGTTCAGAAAAGAGTAAGACTTTATTCACATGTTTATCACATAGAGTTTGTAAAATTTATCATAACAAAACAGAATATTTTGAACTTTAGATTCTAAATAATATACATATGAAGGAGGCGGTATTATTGTATGATTTGCTTGTGGTAGATGATGAAGAGAAGATAAGGACGGTTATTAGAAAATACGGAGAGTTTGAGGGATACAATATAACGGAGGTGGCAAATGGAATAGAGGCAGTAAAAATTTGTAAAGACAGAAAGTTTGATTTAATTATTCTTGATATAATGATGCCGGAATTAGATGGATTTTCTACCTGCAGAAAAATTCGTGAAACAAGTAATATTCCAATAATTATGTTGTCTGCAAGAGGTGAAGAATATG
>CAZQRO010000171.1:0-2391 GCA_964595785.1 uncultured Eubacterium sp. | reverse complement strand
ATGTCCTGTATTCATTGCCTGTAGCATATCTAATGCCTCTGGGCCTCTTACTTCACCTACGATAATTCTATCAGGCCTCATTCTTAAACTCGACTTAATTAAATCTCTTATACTTATTCCATTTTCTCCTTCTTCATTCGGCTGCCTTGCTTCTAATCTCACAAGATTTTTTACATTTTGCAGCTGCAATTCAGCGGAATCTTCAATAGTAATTATTCTTTCATCAGAGGGAATATAATTAGATAATGCATTCAGGAATGTAGTCTTGCCTGAACCTGTTCCTCCACTAATAAAAATATTATATTTTGATTTTACTAATATCTTAAGAAATTCCGCACATTCTTCCGATATTGTATTTATTTCAATCAAACTTTTCATTGTAATTCTATGTTCCGGAAATTTTCTAATAGTAACAACCGGTCCTTCCAAAGCTATTGGAGGCAAAACAACATTTACTCTTGAACCATCTTTAAGTCGGCTGTCAACTATAGGAGAAGATTCATTAACTCTTCTGTTAACACTTGAAACCATTTGTTGAATAATATCCATTAATCGTTCTTTAGAGCTAAACCTGCTGTCACTTTTTATTATTACTCCTGATTTCTCAATAAATATATTATCCGGACCATTGATCATTACTTCTGTTATACTCTTATCATTTAAAATATCTTCCAGAATATCTAAACCTCTTATAGAATCATATATCTCCCTTTGTATACGACATTTCTCAATAACTGATATATAATTGTTATTTCCATATTCTATAATAACATCATCAATTATCTCCATAACCTCTTCATCTGATATATCTTGTGAAATATCAATTCTGCTGATTACGATTTTTCTTAATTCCTCAATACTCATTAATCTCCCTTATCTTACTAATAATTTTATCAGATACACTATCATATCCATAATCTGAAATATCACTCATATTTATCTTAATAATCTTCTCTTTAATATTATTATCGACATTCTTTTCCAATGATTTTTCAAAGTTGCGAATTTTTACTTCTGAGATTCTGTCCTCTAAATATGGAACAAATATATATCTGCATATATCAAATATCTTGAAGATTTCTTTTATCATATTTGACAAGTCCAGAATAATTACTTTGTATTCACATACACCTTGTATTTTTAAAATTAAATCTACCCAAATATCTGTATTAATCCCAGCCAAATCATCTTGATTCTTTACTGGTGGAATAATATTTATTTTATCCGACTTTTTCACGACTGCATCTAATTTAACATCAAACATACCTTTGTTTTTCAAAAAGAAAAATAATAAATCTGAAATATTTAATTCTGATTCAATATTTAAATATTCCATAATACCTGAAAATTCTTCCAAATTAATAATAAGCGTATTATCTTCAAATAATTTTTTTGCTAACTCTATAGTAAGTGTACTCTTTCCACATCTGTTAACAGGTGAATATATTCCAATAATAACAGATGAATTCTCTTTAACATAGGATATACTTTTATTAATATTCATTCTCTCTGCAAATACACTAAGAATACCGCTTATCAGTATATTCGTCCTCTGAAATCTATAAATCGTGCTATACTCATAAATTCTAATAATATCCTTATTTTCGGATAAAACTATAATATTATCTTTGTCAAACTCCGGTAAAAGCTCCTCCAGACAATATTCTGCAACAATAATCATATCAATTTCTTTGTAATCTTTATAAAATTCTCTAAACATATCAATACTGTTAAATGTAATAATCAAATATCTCTCACTTTGGTGTTCTCTCAAATACTCATTAAAATTTACAATATATTCTTCATCAGTATCAAATAAAATAATAGTAACCTGATTATTCATGCATATAATCACTTCCCTCGTTAGTAATAAAAAAGTTAACTTTTTGATGTAACTTATTATATATTAAACATTTCATTTTGTAAATAGTTTTTTTCAAAATTTTTAAAATAATGAATAAACCTATTAATCTATGATTATACTTATATATAAAATACATGGAAAAAAAAGGAGTGTAAATTGTTTAAAAAGTGTAAAAAACTATCAAATAAACAGTTACTTAATGAATATCGAAACTATCTTTCGGAAGCTGAAATCCTAAGAATTGAACTACAGGAAACAAAACTGGCTCTTGATGCCGCCTATACCATCCTGCAAAATGTAACAGAACCAGAACTTATAGACAGTGCCATTTATGAATTAAATTCTATTCAAATGAAATATACATTTCTTCATAAAAAGTTTATGGAACTTTCTATATAAAATGCATAAAAAGAATTTTATACATTATTTTATCAAAAAAAGAGCCATTATAAAGCATTATTTCAAGTTCTTAAATATTGATTAGGGTGTCAAAAGTGTTTCTCCACCCCATAAAGCCAGTACTACTA
>CAZQRO010000170.1:0-2412 GCA_964595785.1 uncultured Eubacterium sp. | reverse complement strand
ACCATTGATTTTTACGCACTTCGTGTTCCCAAAATCAATGAAACATTCGAAATCAGTATTCTACTCGAATAATGCTGTCGAATAGTATCTGTCACCGCTGTCAGGAAGTAGTGCAACTATCGTCTTTCCTTTATTCTCAGGCTTTGATGCATAATCCACTGCTGCCTTTATTGCAGCTCCTGATGATATTCCTACAAGTATTCCTTCTTCTTTTGCTATTTCTTTTCCAAATTTGAATGCATCTTCATTCTCTATAAGAGCAATTTCATCATATATTTTGGTATTAAGCGTATCCGGTACAAATCCTGCGCCGATTCCCTGAATCTTGTGTGGACCCGGTGTTCCTTTGGATAATACAGGGGAATCCGCTGGTTCTACCGCAATTATTCTGATATCTTTTTTCTTCGATTTCAGATATTCACCAACTCCACTTATACTTCCTCCCGTACCTACGCCTGCCACAAATGCATCAATATCTCCATCTGTGTCATTCCATATTTCAGGTCCCGTAGTCTTCTTATGTGCCGCCGGATTAGCCGGATTGACAAATTGTCCTGCAATATAACTGTCAGCTATATTCGCTGCAAGTTCCTCTGCCTTTGCAATAGCACCCTTCATTCCCTTAGAACCATCTGTAAGCACTAATTCTGCCCCGTAAGCCTTAATAATATTTCTACGCTCTACACTCATAGTTTCAGGAAGCACAATTATTAATTTATATCCCTTTGCTGCGGCTATCGCTGCAAGCCCAATACCTGTATTTCCTGATGTCGGTTCAATAATTGTTGAACCCTCCTTAAGTAATCCTTTTCTTTCTGCATCTTCAATCATTTCCTTGGCAATTCTGTCTTTAACACTTCCTGCCGGATTAAAATATTCCAGTTTTGCAAGTACTCTTCCCTGTAAATTGTATTTTTTCTCAATTCCTGTTAATTCTACTAACGGAGTGTTACCGATTAATTCTAATGCACTTTTATATATTTTACTCATAATAATTACCTTACCTTTCTCTTAGTCCAAGCTTTTAAATGCTTCGTCTAAATCTTCAATAATATCAGCTATATTTTCAGTTCCGATTGACAACCTTATGGTGTTAGGTTTAATTCCCTGGTCTGCCTGCTCTTTTTCATTCAATTCGGCATGTGTTGTAGATGCCGGATGAATAACTAATGATTTTACATCCGCAACATTTGCAAGAAGCGAAAATAACTCAAGATTATCAATAAATTCCTGCGCTTTCTCTGCATCACCTTTTATTTCAAATGTAAATATTGAACCTCCTCCATTTGGAAAATACTTTTTATATAATCTATGCTGTTCAGGGTCTGTTGAAACTGACGGGTGATTTACCTTTTCCACAAGCGGATGACTATTAAGATATTCAACTACCTTTAATGCATTTTCCACATGTCTTTCTACTCTTAACGAAAGAGTCTCTAAGCCTTGGAGGAATATCCAAGAATGAATCGGTGAAATTGTGGCACCCGTATCTCTTAGAAGAATTGCTCTAATTCTTGTAACAAACGCCGCAGGACCTGCTGCATCAACAAAACTTATACCATGGTAACTTGCATTGGGTTCAGTAAACTGTGGAAATTTGCCTGATGCTTTCCAGTCAAATTTGCCTGCTTCAATAATTACACCCCCGATTGTAGTTCCGTGTCCGCCGATAAATTTTGTAGCCGAATGAATAACTATGTCTGCTCCATATTCTATCGGTCGTACAAGATATGGCGTTGCAAATGTACTGTCAATGACCAGAGGAATATTATGTCTGTGAGCAACATCTGCAATTGTCTCTATATCTGAGACTTCTGAATTCGGATTTCCCAATACCTCAATATATAACGCTTTTGTGTTCTCCTGTATAGCCTCCTCAAATGCTTTCGGTTCAAGCGGATTAACAAATGTAGTATCAATACCATAATCTTTTAATGTATGCGCAAGAAGATTATATGTTCCGCCATAAATGTTTTTAGCGGCAACAATATGATCACCTGCCAATGCAAGATTCTGTATTGTGTAGGAAAACTGCAGCCGCTCCTGAAGCCACTGCCAATGCTGAAACTCCGCCCTCAAGAGCTGCAATTCTCTTTTCAAATACATCTTCTGTCGGATTCGTAAGTCTTCCATAAATATTCCCTGCATCCTTTAATGCAAATCTGTCTGCCGCATGCTTGGAATTTCGAAATACATATGATGATGACTGGTATATTGGAACCGCTCTTGCATCTGTAATAGGGTCTGGTAACTCCTGTCCTATATGTAACTGTAATGTCTCAAATCTGAAATTTCTCTCTCCGTATGATTTTTTACTCATAAATGTATACCTCTTTCCTCGTATTTTTAATCCTTACTTTTAATATACTATTCCTATTTGTTTAGTAGGATTAATTGATAAAAAGATAATAT
>CAZQRO010000169.1:0-2459 GCA_964595785.1 uncultured Eubacterium sp. | reverse complement strand
TAATTACACTTTTCTTTATATCATAATTTTTATTCATCATAATCATTATTGTACACGGCATTAATCTTTTTATTCAGCATATAATAATAAAAATGCTTTGACATAGAGGTTAATATGACAAGCAAAAATAAGTCTTATATATGTGTACTGATTCTTCTCGCTCTGCTCTGTGGTGCCTTTTTTTATCAACGTTTCAGTGGCAACTACATACAAGCAGGCATTTCTTCCATAATCAAAAATAAACCTGTATCCGATACATCTTCGGCAGGTAATATATCTCAAAATGAAGTCAAAAAAATAGCTCTGACATTTGATGATGGTCCACATCCAAAATATACACCAAAACTTTTAGATGGGCTGAAAGAAAGAAATGTCAAAGCTACTTTTTTCGTAATTGGTGAAAATGCAGCTAATTATCCGGATATAATTAAACGAATTGCCGATGAAGGACACCTGATTGGAAATCATACATATTCACATGTCCAGCTTACCTGTATATCCGAAGAAAAAGCCATATCTGAAATAACTATGACGAACGAAATCATAGAAAAATGTACCGGTAAAAAACCTACATTTATAAGGCCTCCATATGGTCTTTATTCAGATACTCTGAAGCGGGAAACTAATCTTACTCCGGTCCTTTGGTCAATTGACCCCCGAGACTGGAGTGTAATTAACACTGACTCTGTTGTTAAACATGTACTCAAACGTGCCAAAAATGGTGACGTTATACTGCTTCACGATATCTTCAATACATCAGTGGATGCTGCACTGAAAATAATTGATAAATTACAGGAAAAAGGTTACGAATTTGTTACTGTTGATGAATTTTACTAATCATTGCCTTTAATAATTTCACGGAATTATCTATTGCCATTGTCTCAAATGCAGGATAATCCATATGGGCACTGTCATCAGCCTTATCAGAAATAGCCCTGATAATAAGGAAT
The DNA here is from genome assembly GCA_964595785.1 of uncultured Eubacterium sp. Classification (GTDB taxonomy): domain Bacteria; phylum Bacillota; class Clostridia; order Lachnospirales; family Lachnospiraceae; genus Bovifimicola. The sequence goes on along the minus strand of CAZQRO010000169.1, from coordinate 1,509 downwards.
GGTACATTATTAAGATAGGCTACATGAGCAATTGCAGCACCTTCCATCTCAGTACAATAACCTGCAAAATTCTCTACAAGCCAATCTTTTTTCTCTCTGCCGGAGATAAACTGGTCCCCGCTTAAGACCCTTCCGGTAAATACATTTATGCCGGAAAGTACTTCTGTACAGGCTGTTTCTGCAATCTTTATTAAATTTTCATCAGCCTTAAATGTTGAACAATCCATTCTTGGTATTACACCAACCGGGTCTCCAAATGCTGATGTATCCATATCATGCTGAAGTGCATCTTCAGATAAAACTATATCGCCAATATTAATTTCTGCATTGAGCGAACCTGCAATTCCTGTGTTAATAATAACTGAAACCTTATACATATCCACAAGAATCTGTGCACATATTCCGGCATTGACCTTACCTATTCCTGAACGTACAATAACCACATCAGTATCATACAATTTTCCTTCATAAAATTCCATTGTTGCTATTCTATTAATTGTTATATCCGACAAACACTCTTTTAACTTGCTGACCTCTTCATCCATTGCTCCAATAATTCCGATAACATTGTATTTACTCATGTTCAATCTTTCTCCATTCTGTTACATTTATATTTTGTTACGTTTTATTCAGGATATACAAGATGTTCTTCACCTATTCCTTCTAAAGTATTTGCCAAAAATCTGGCTGCTAAATATTTAGCCATTGGTAAATTCATATCAAGATAATTGCCACAGTCTTTGGCTGCCGCCCCCGGAACATCTCCCTCAAATTCACTGATAAACTTATACATCTCTGTCACAAGCTCCACAATATCTTTAGATTCTAAATCACCTGCGAGAAGAAGATAGAATCCTGTTCTGCAGCCCATTGGTCCAAAATATACAACTTTATCTGAAAATTCCTTGTGATTTCTTAAAAATGTTGCTCCTAAATGTTCTATTGTATGAACTTCTGCTGTATTCATAACCGGTTCAAAATTAGGGTGTGTCATTCTGATATCAAATGTTGTCACTGTTTCAGTGCCTATATGGTCCTTTCTCGATACATATATTCCCGGCTCCAATTTTAAATGATTAATAGTAAAACTTGCAATTTTCTTCATAATTAATAACCATTCCTCTCTATGTGTCTATCCACAAATTTTATTTGATTCTTTATTTAGTATACCTTGAAAATTTTATATTAACAAGTATACTTTTTGCTTGAGTTTCGGCAATTTTATCCACAGAACCTTTATTTCTATACCTTCTTATCCTTTTCGCCTTGTTTATTGCTTCTATTACCCATTTTGTCTCTAAGATATTGCTAAGATTCCATGATATGATTTTTCCAGAATATAAGTCCATTATTCTTGTCAAATATACAATTACCTAGTATGCCGATGGCTTTTTTAATATTTCTAATCCCCCCTGTGTATCTCTAAGTTCCTTTCTTAATCTTGCATTTTCTTTACTTTTTATTATAGATTTAAATTAAGGATTGTTCATCCATAACTTGTACTATTTA
>CAZQRO010000168.1:0-2485 GCA_964595785.1 uncultured Eubacterium sp. | reverse complement strand
CGGAATTAATGATGATACAATTTCTTGTACCACATATTAATAATCTAGTTGAAAAAGGATATTCAGTAGATGTTGCATGTGCCAATGTTGGTGGGAGAATATGTGAACTTAAAACGTTACTAGATGATACAGTTAATATTTATGAAGTTGAATCTCAAAGAAGTCCTCTAGCTATTAAAGCAAATATTAAAGGATACAAAACCTTAAAGAATATAATTGGTAACGGACATTATGATTTTATATGGACTAATGAACCAGTAATGAGTGTTATTACAAGATTAGCTGCAAAAAAAGATAATGCAAAAGTTATGTATTTAGTACATGGATTTCATTTTTATAAGGGAGCGTCTCTAAAAAACTGGATTCTATTCTATCCAATTGAAAGATTTATGATAAGATATACAGATATTCTTACTACAATTAATAAAGAGGATTATAATAGGGCTTTAAAATGGAAAAACAAAAATCTTAATTATGTACATGGAATAGGTTTAAACACTAAAAAATTCAAGAATACAATACTAGATAAAACAAAAAAAAGAAAAGAGTTGGATATTCCTGCTGATTCGGTAATTTTATTATCTGTTGGTGAATTAGGAAGACGTAAAAATCACGAAGTTGCAATAAGAGCTTTTGCTAAAATTCATGCTAACAACGCATATTATCTAATAGTTGGACAGGGAGAATTAAAAGATTATTATATTAGACTGTGTAAAGAATTAAATATAGAGGATAAAGTTAGATTTATTGGATACAGATCAGATATTAATGAATTATGTAAAATGTCAGATGTTTATGTATTCCCTTCTAGAAGAGAGGGATTGGGAATAGCGGCACTTGAAGGAATGTCATCAGGTCTTCCGCTTATTTGCTCTTATGTTAATGGAATCAGGGACTATTCGGAAGATGGTAAAACCGGATTCTGCTTAGATGTAGATGATATTGAAGGCTTTGCTAAGGCTATGTCTATATTAATTGATAATAAGGATATGAGAGAAAAAATGGGAAATTATAATTTAAAGATTGTTAAAAATTTTGATATAGAGAACTCAAAGGATGAAATAATTTCAATTATAAGAAAGGCACTTGATTAATGAAAAAAGTATTACATATTATAGATGGACTAAAAAGTGGTGGGGCCGAAACCTTTATTATGAATACATATAGGAGTATTGATAAAAATGATATTCAATTTGATTTTTTATTGCGTAATAAAGAAAATAATGTATATATAGATGAAGTGAAAAAATATGGAGGAAAAATATATTATCTTCCGTCATTCCCTAAAGAACTATTAAAAAATATTAGAAGCTTAAAGAAATTTTTTAAGAACAATAAAGAATATGATATAGTTCATATTCATGCTAATTCATTGGTCTACTTTTTTCCTATAATGTATGCATCAAGATATGGGGTTAAAAAAATAATTATTCATTCACATAATACATGTGCATATAATAAACTGTCATCTTTGATTCATAAGATGGTCAGAAAATATGTATATAATCATACTACAGAACATATTGCATGCTCGGAACAGGCTGGAAAATGGATGTTTAATGATAAACCATATGTTATCATTCCTAATAGCATAGATATGAAAAAGTATAGTTATAGTATTGAGAATAAAGAAAAAATACGAAAAGAACTGAATATAGAAGATAAATATATCATAGGAAATATAGGAAGATTTGTTGAACAAAAAAATCATATATTTCTTATAAAGGTATTTAAAGAAATAACTGCGGTTAGAGAAGATGCTATATTAGTATTAGTAGGAGATGGACCACTAATCAAAAATATAAAAGAGTTAGTTTGTGAACTTAGGATTGAAGATAAAGTTATTTTTACAGGAAATAGAAAAGATATACCCTCAGTGTTATCATCATTTGATGTTATGGCATTTCCATCATTATTTGAAGGATTACCATTTACAATTATTGAAGCACAAGCAGCAGGGTTAAGATGCTTCATATCCTCAAATATTTCGGATGAAGTTGTATGTAACAGTAATATATATAAATTGTCAATAGATGATAAACAATTGTGGATTAATGCATTGATAAAAGATTCTATATATGATAGAGTTAAGAGTGCAGAAACGATTTGCAATTCTAAATATAATATAAATAATTCGATAAATACTATAATTGAATTATATAATAGGTGAAAAAATGAATGAAAAAACACATGGGTATACATGGATACTTGCTGCTTCAATGTTATTGGGTATATCTAATATAATGTTAGTTATTGGAGTATCACAGATAATCAAACCAATAACTATATTTTCTGTAATAATATATTGTTGTATTAAAAATGAAAAACTAGTATTTACGAAAGTATCTTTTTTATTATTTATTTTTGAATTATATATAATATTGAGCGCTCTGATAAACCAGAATACACAATTAAAATACTTGATTACATATCTCCTTGATTATACATATATATTTGTTGTATTTTTATTAAAATATAATAAGAA
>CAZQRO010000167.1:0-2601 GCA_964595785.1 uncultured Eubacterium sp. | reverse complement strand
ATTTATTGCCTTAACTTGCTCCATCTTCATCTTTCGATCCTTCAACTCTTATCGCAAATTTTAACTGATTAACTGTTTTGGTATGCACCGGAATTTTTCATGCTGTAACTGCTTATTTAATTGTTGAACTAAGATTACCGCACTTTTTCACTTTTGAACATTCCGCGGTTTGGTAAACTTTTAAAAAAACTTACCATATTTTGTGAAACTTTTTAAAACTTGACTTTTACGCAAAACAAAAGAGGACACTCTTCTAAAATTTCTTTTAGAAAAATGTCCTCATAAAGTGCATGTTTTATTAAATTGAATCTAGCTACAACGCTTATTATCGTGTATTATCACGTACTATGCGCTGTATTTTTGCTGTACTTTTGCTGTACTCTCTACTTGCAAAGTGCCTCTAACCCGCATAAACACTGGCTTTATTTATCAAGACTCTTCATCGTCGGGAACAGCAGTACATCTCTTATCGCCGCAGAATCAGTAAGTAACATACACATTCTGTCGATACCAAATCCAATGCCTCCTGTTGGTGGCATACCGATTTCAAGTGCATTTAAGAAATCTTCGTCTGTTGTATTAGCTTCATCATCACCCTGTGCTAAAAGTTCCTCCTGAGCCTTGAAACGTTCCCTCTGGTCAATCGGATCATTTAACTCAGAATATGCATTTGCCATTTCCCAGCCATTCATAAAGAACTCAAAACGCTCCACATAATCAGGATTCTCTGGTTTCTTCTTCGTAAGTGGAGAAATTTCAACCGGATGGTCCATAAGGAATGTAGGCTGAATAAGATGCTCCTCAACGAACTCTTCAAAGAATAAATTGAGAATATCACCTTTCTTGTGACGTTCTTCAAACTCAATATGATGCTCCTTAGCTGCCGCTCTAGCTTCTTCCAGAGTATGAATTTCATTAAAATCAACGCCTGCATACTTCTTAACGGCATCAACCATTGTAATTCTCTCAAATGGCTTACCAAGATCCATTTCAATACCATTATAAGTAATATTAGTTGTTCCAAGAACCTCTTTAGCAACATAACGGTACAGGTTCTCTGTAAGGTCCATCATTCCGTTGTAATCTGTGTATGCCTGATATAATTCCATAAGTGTAAACTCAGGATTATGTCTTGTATCAAGTCCTTCGTTACGAAATACTCTTCCAATTTCATACACTCTTTCCATTCCGCCTACGATAAGTCTCTTAAGATATAATTCAAGAGAAATGCGCAGTTTTAAATCTTCATCAAGAGCATTGAAATGAGTTTCGAAAGGTCTTGCTGCTGCACCACCCGCATTTGACACAAGCATTGGTGTTTCAACTTCCATAAACCCCTGTCCGTCAAGGTATTTACGAATTGTGCTGATAATCTTTGAACGCTTAATAAATGTATCTTTGACTTCTGTGTTCATAATCAAATCAGTATATCTCTGTCTGTATCTGATATCTGTATTAGTAAGACCATGAAACTTCTCCGGTAAAATCTGAAGACTCTTTGATAACAATGTTACCTCTGTGGCATGAATAGATTTCTCACCTGTCTTTGTTTCAAATACTTCACCTTTAATTCCAACGATATCACCAATATCATATTTTTTAAAATCTTTATATGAATCTTCGCCAATATTATCACGAGCAACATATGACTGAATAGTTCCCTGAATATCCTGTACATTACAAAAAGAAGCTTTACCCATGACACGCTTAGACATAAGCCTTCCTGCGATACTTACAGATTTTCCTTCCAATTCGTTAAAATTATCTTTAATATCTTTGCTATGATGTGTTACATCATACTTCATAATTTCAAACGGATTTTTACCATTTGCCTGTAATTCAGCCAGTTTCTCTCTTCTAACTTTCAATAACTGGTTAATGTCCTGTTCCTGTGTGTTATTCTTTTGTTGCTCCACGGTTTCCACTCCTTCTATCTTTCCTTGCATTACGCAATACTATTAATCCTCATTTCTCTGAATGTCTAGAATCTTATACTGTGACATTCCTGACTGTATCTCAACCCCAACTGTTTCTCCAACCCTGCATCCGATTAATGCTTTACCAAGCGGAGATTCATTTGAAATCTTATTATTAAGACTGTCTGCTTCTGTTGAACCTACAAGTTTAAATTCTAATTCTTCTTCAAATTCAATATCAAATAATTTAACTTTACATCCTATGTTAATCTTCTCTAAATCAATTTCTTCTTCAACGACTACTTCCGCATTCTTAAGAATCTTCTCTATCTCTTCAATTCTCTTCTCAATATGTCCCTGTTCTTCTTTAGCAGCATCATATTCTGCATTCTCTGATAAATCGCCCTGTTCTCTTGCTTCCTTAATCTTGTCAGCGATTTCCTTTCTCTTTACTACTTTTAAATCTTCTAATTCACTTTCTAATTTCTTTAATCCTGCATAAGTTAATATATTTTTTTTATCTGCCATCTTTCCTACGCCCTTCCTGAACAAAATTCCTATACTTAAAAACCGATTATATCCTAAACATATCGCAATGTCAAGGTTGATAACCCAATTGCAGCGGTGAGGAGTTACTATTCACAGCTGTTTTAATGCATTTCGTTATTTTTTAACTTCTTTTCCT
>CAZQRO010000166.1:0-2622 GCA_964595785.1 uncultured Eubacterium sp. | reverse complement strand
AAGAGATTTTAATGCTCTGTTGCCGGGACCCGTAACAGGACGGCCACGACGACCATTATCTATTAAAGCATCCACTGCTTCCTGTAACATTCTCTTTTCATTTCTAACAATAATCTCAGGAGCTCCTAATTCAAGAAGCCTCTCGAGACGGTTATTTCTATTAATAATTCTTCTGTATAAATCATTTAAGTCAGATGTAGCAAATCTTCCACCATCAAGCTGTACCATAGGACGTAAATCCGGTGGAATTACAGGAATAACCTTGAGAATCATCCACTCCGGCTTATTTCCTGATGTTCTGAAAGCTTCGATTACTTCTAGTCTCTTAATGATTTTAGCACGTTTCTGACCTGACGCATCAACTAAGGCTGCTTTAAGTTCTTCTGATTCTTTATCAAGCTCGATTGCTGAAAGTAATTCATCAATTGCTTCAGCACCCATGCCTACTCTAAATGCACTGCCATATTTATCATATGCTTCTCTAAATTCTTTCTCTGAAAGAACCTGTTTATACATTAATTCCGTATCACCGGCATCAAGAACAATATATGATGCAAAATATAATACTTTTTCAAGTACTCTTGGAGATAAATCAAGAATCAGACCCATTCTGCTTGGGATTCCTTTAAAGTACCAGATGTGAGATACAGGTGCAGCAAGTTCAATAGAACCCATACGTTCTCTACGAACACTTGCTTTTGTTACTTCAACACCACATCTGTCACAAATAATACCTTTATATCTGATTTTCTTATACTTTCCACAATGACATTCCCAGTCTTTGCTTGGTCCGAAAATCTTTTCACAGAATAAACCATCTCTTTCAGGTTTCAACGTTCTATAGTTAATTGTCTCAGGTTTTCTAACTTCTCCTCTGGACCATTCTCTGATTTTGTCAGGAGATGCAAGACCGATTCTAATTTTGTCAAATGTCATTTGCTGATACGTTTCTTTATTTGTTTCAGGCATTCAAGACACTCCCTTCTATTCTGCATCAAAAGAGTCATTATCCGGCTCTTCAATTGCTATATCTTCATTTTCTGTGGCTACATCTTCAATTCCATCTTCTCCGATTTGCTGTTCCTGATATCCCATTTTAGCAAAATCTTCGTTTTCCTGATTATAATTCTTATTGTCCTCTGACATAACTGAATTATATGAAATAGTAGCTCCATCAACGTTTTCTTTCATTTCTACTTCTGTATTATCTTCTCTAAGAACTTTAACATCAAGTGCTAATGACTGAAGTTCTTTCAATAATACCTTGAATGATTCAGGGATACCCGGTTCCGGAATATTAAGACCTTTGATAATCGCTTCATAAGTCTTAACACGGCCAACAACATCGTCAGATTTCACTGTGAGAATTTCCTGAAGTGTATATGATGCACCATAAGCTTCAAGTGCCCAAACTTCCATTTCACCAAAACGCTGTCCACCAAACTGTGCTTTTCCGCCGAGCGGCTGTTGTGTAACTAATGAATAAGGTCCTGTCGAACGAGCATGAATCTTATCATCTACCAAATGATGAAGTTTCAGATAATGCATATGACCTATTGTAACTTTTCCGTCAAAAAATTCACCTGTACGTCCGTCTCTAAGCTGAACCTTGCCATCTCTTGTAAGCGGAACACCTTTCCACTCCTCACGATGCTCTCTATTATCATACAAATACTGCATAATCTCAGAATCAACTATATCTTCATATTTAGCTTCGAACTCTTCCCATGTGCTATTGACATAATCGTTAGCCATATCAAGAGTCTCCATAATATCATTTTCTTTTGCACCATCAAATACCGGTGTTGCGATATTAAATCCTAATGCTTTAGCAGCAAGACTTAAATGTATCTCAAGCACCTGTCCGATATTCATACGCGAAGGTACACCTAATGGATTAAGTACTATATCAAGAGGTCTTCCGTTTGGTAAGAACGGCATATCTTCAACAGGTAATATTCTTGAAACTACACCCTTGTTACCATGACGTCCTGCCATCTTATCACCAACAGAGATTTTTCTCTTCTGGGCAATATAAATTCGGACTGACTGATTAACACCAGGTGCCAAATCATCACCGTTTTCTCTTGTAAATACTTTAGCATCTACAACTATACCATATTCACCATGAGGTGCTTTAAGTGAAGTATCTCTTACTTCTCTTGCTTTTTCGCCAAAGATGGCTCTAAGTAATCTTTCTTCTGCTGTAAGTTCTGTTTCTCCCTTAGGAGTAACTTTACCAACAAGAATATCACCCGCTCTGACCTCTGCACCAATTCTTATGATACCTCTGTCATCCAGATTCTTAAGAGCATCATCACCTACACCCGGAACGTCTCTTGTAATTTCTTCAGGTCCTAACTTAGTGTCACGTGATTCTGCTTCATATTCTTCTATATGAACTGATGTATAAACATCATTCTGCACTAACTTTTCGCTAAGAAGTACAGCATCTTCGTAATTGTAACCTTCCCATGTCATGAAACCGATAAGCGGGTTCTTACCTAGTGCTATTTCACCATTTGATGTAGATGCTCCGTCAGCGATTACCTGACCCGCCTCTACGTGTTCCCCCTTAAATACTATAGACTTCTGGTTATAACAGTTACTCTGGTTACTTCT
>CAZQRO010000165.1:0-2624 GCA_964595785.1 uncultured Eubacterium sp. | reverse complement strand
TTGTTGCGTTTTGGAATCTTAAATTAAAAAGTTCCTTTTTAGCAGCTACTAATTCTTCATTTAATTCTGCAGCTGATTTTGTCTTTAAATCTTCTACATATTTACTAATTTTCACTGTTATCACCGCCTTCTAAGTCTGCGCGAGAAACTATTTTACATTTTACTGGTAACTTGTGAGATGCAAGACGTAATGCTTCTCTAGCTACCTCTTCAGGTACTCCTGAGATTTCAAACATTACACGTCCTGGTTTTACTACTGCTACCCAGTACTCTAAAGCTCCTTTACCGGAACCCATACGTGTCTCAGCTGGTTTTGTAGTTACTGGTTTATCTGGGAATATCTTAATCCAAACCTGACCACCACGCTTGATATAACGTGTCATAGCAACACGGGCTGCTTCGATTTGGTTTGATTTTATCCATACTGGTTCTAAAGCGACAATACCATATTCACCGTTTGAGATCTTATTTCCTCTTAATGCTTTTCCGGCCATAGATCCACGGAATTGTTTACGACGCTTTACTCTTTTTGGCATTAACATTATTTATCACTCCCTTCCTTAACTGCATTTCTTGTAGGAAGTACTTCACCTTTGTATATCCAAACTTTTACGCCGACTTTACCATATGTTGTATCTGCTTCTGCAAATCCATAATCGATATCTGCACGTAATGTATGAAGTGGAATAGTACCTTCGCTATAAAATTCTGTACGAGCCATATCAGCTCCACCAAGACGTCCTGATACAGATGTCTTAATACCTTTTGCTCCTGTTTTAAGAGTTCTCTGCATTGTAGACTTCATTGCTCTTCTGAAAGAAACACGATTCTCTAATTGAAGTGCTATATTCTCAGCTACTAACTGAGCATCTTTATCTGGTCTCTTGATTTCTTTGATGTCAACAAATAATTTTTTATCTGTAAACTGCTGAACCTCTGCTTTAATCTTTTCGATTTCAGCACCGGCTTTACCAATTACTACGCCTGGTTTAGCTGTGTGGATTATTATTCTTAATCTATCAGATGCTCTTTCCATTTCAATTTTAGAAACACCTGCGCTGTATAATTTGTCTTTAAGGTATGTTCTGATGTTGTAATCTTCTACAAGATTATCTGCGAAATCAGCTTCTGCATACCACTTTGAATCCCAGTCTTTTATCACGCCAACTCTCAAGCCGTGAGGATTAACTTTCTGTCCCATGTGATTCTCCTTTCTTTCTAAAAAGAATATTATCTCTCATTCTCTTTTCGATTCTATAAGCTCTACCCTGTGCTCTTGGTTTGATTCTCTTCATTGTTGGTCCTTTATTTGCGTAACATTCCTCAATATAAAGGTTATCAACATTCATTCCATTGTTGTTTTCAGCGTTTGCTGCTGCTGATTTAACTAATTTCTCTATTAAACTAGATGCATATCTTGGATTGTAAGCTAAGATACCAAGTGCTGACTGAACATCTTTGCCTCTGATAGCATCTAAAACGAAACATGCTTTCTGTACTGAAACTCTTGCGTAAGATAACTTAGCTGATGGTCTAGTATCTTTATTTGCATTTCTCTCTCTTTTGATTTGGGATCTATGTCCTTTAGCCATGAATGAATCCTCCTTTCAAATTCTTCTAACTAACGAGATTTTGATTTCTTCTCGTCTTTTCCATGTCCTCTATAAGTTCTAGTAGCTACGAACTCGCCAAGTTTATGACCAACCATATCTTCTGTAACATAAACTGGAACGTGTTTTCTACCGTCATGAACTGCTAATGTGTGTCCAACAAACTGTGGAAATATTGTTGAACGACGTGACCAAGTTTTAATAACTTGTTTCTGTCCTGCTGCATTCATTGAATCTACTTTTTTAAGTAAACTCTCATCTGCAAATGGACCTTTTTTAAGTGAACGAGCCATCGGTTTTACCCTCCTTATTTCATGTTCTTGTCGTCTCTTCTTCTAATGATCATTTTGTTTGATTTATTGTTTTTCTTTCTTGTCTTTAAGCCAAGTGCAGGTTTACCCCAAGGTGTACATGGACCTGAACGTCCGATAGGAGCTTTACCTTCACCACCACCATGTGGATGATCGTTAGGATTCATAACAGAACCACGAACTGTAGGTCTAATACCCTTGTTACGTGTACGTCCTGCTTTACCAAGATTAACAAGATCATGTTCAATGTTTCCAACCTGACCAATTGTTGCACGGCAAGCAAGTGGAACCATTCTCATTTCGCCTGAAGGTAATCTTAATGTTGCGTATTTTCCTTCTTTTGCCATTAACTGTGCAGAGTTACCAGCTGAACGAACTAACTGTCCGCCTTTACCTGGATATAATTCGATATTATGAATTTCTGTACCAACTGGAATGTTAGCAAATGGTAAACAATTACCAACTTTAACTTCTGCTGTTTCACCATTCATAACAACTGTACCTACTTTTAATCCATTAGGAGCTAAAATGTAAGCCTTTTCACCATCTGCATAACAGATAAGAGCGATGTTTGCTGTTCTGTTTGGATCATATTCGATTGAAACAACAGTTGCAGGTATTCCATCTTTCTTTCTCTTAAAGTCGATGATTCTATATTTTCTTCTAGATCCGCCACCGCGGTGTCTAACTGTAATTTTACCCT
>CAZQRO010000164.1:0-2716 GCA_964595785.1 uncultured Eubacterium sp. | reverse complement strand
TTACTAAATACATTATTCGTCTTAAATCAAAAAGTTCATTTTCATAAACAACATTATAGCACTTGTTTTTTATAAGTTCAATTAAGCATAGGGAAAAGTTTATTTTTGTATTAATATAATACTGTTTTCTTCAGAAAGTTCAAGATATTGAATTGAATTTTTGTGTTTTAGTTCATTTTCTAAAAATAAAAGAAAGAAAGTTCATTTTTAACTTTCTTTCTTTTATTTTATTATAATAATGATGATGTCAGGGTCAAATAGTATAAATTATGTTTATATTTATCAGATTGCAGGGGAGAATGAGTCTTGCATTGCGAAGATAATTAGATTTTCTTAGTATCTGGTATGCATTAAACAATGATTTGACACGATGTATGAGTATTTACCATTTCTATCGTTCTGCGCTTGAAATTGCCTCAATAGCTACGCTTCCTCCACGCACCACTTCTATTCTGTTTGGAAAAATTTTACCAAACAGTGAAATAATATCATTGTTCTTTACTTCCGTCTGCACACATTCCACAAGAACTGTTTTTTTACTGTAATCAACTACTTTAAGTTCAAATGCCTGCACAATTCTGAAAATTTCTTCTTTATCCTTATCTGAACAACTGTTAATTCTGACAAATAATATTTCTTTCTTGTGTATTGGAATATCTGTAAAATCTAATACCTTGATTACCTCTACACTTCTGTTAAGCTGTTTCTTAATCTGTTCAAATGTAATATCATCACAAGTAAGCCCAACTGTCATATGTGACATTGTACTGTCTTCTGTTTCTCCTACCGTCAAACTATCCAGATTATAAGACTTGCTTGAAAATAATCCGGAAATTTTAGCTAAAACACCTATTTGATTTTCTACATATAATGAAATCCATCTTTTCTTAATATTCATCTTATTTTCCTCACACTTTCTAACAATCCATAATCATTTCATTTAATGGTTTACCACCCGGTACCATTGGAGACACATTTGCCTCCCGCGGTATAATACACTCTATCAGTGTTGGTGCATTTCTATGTTCTCTTGCATATGCAAATGCCTTTGCTATCTCATCTTCTGAAGTAATTCTTATTCCATATGCCTCATAACTCTCTGCCAGTTTCACAAAATCAGGTGTATATTTCGGACAGCATTTATCTCTATTCATGCAATCTCTTTTACAACTCTTTCTATATGTAAGACATGTGCCGGAGTATCTTTTATTGAAAAACATTTCCTGCCACTGTCTTACATTTCCAAGATATCCATTGTTGAATACAATTATAGTAATAGGCAGTTCCAACGCAACTGCGGTTGCCATCTCCTGAATATTCATCTGAATTCCGCCATCCCCTGAGATTGATATAACCTCTCTGTCCGGGTTACCAATCTGCGCACCAATTGCGGCTGGAAAGCCATATCCCATAGTTCCAAGTCCGCCTGAAGTAAGGAACTGCCTATTTGTCTCGATATCAAAATATTGTGTAGTCCAAAGCTGATTCTGCCCAACATCTGTTGTAACAATTGGTCTGTCAAAATTCTCGTTTATATAACGTATTACTTTTTGAGGTGTAAGTTCTTCATATCTGTCCATATTAATTTTATAAGTACGCTTCCATTCCGTGAGTTTATCAACCCATGGTCTTATATCAAGTTTCTTCGTATGTTCTAATAATGCATCTATAGCTAATTTTGCGTCAGCCACAATTGGAATATCTACTACTATATTTTTTGAAATAGACGCTGAATCTATGTCGATGTGAATAATTTTTGCGCTAGGAGCAAATTCACTGATTTTACCTGTAATCCTATCATTAAAACGTGTTCCTATAGAAAATAACACATCGCATTCGCTTACTGCATGATTTGCTGCATAACTTCCATGTATTCCAATATTTCCCATATATAAAGGATGTTTTGTCGGCACGCTTCCCTTTCCCATTATGGTGGTAATAACTGGTACACCTGTCTGTTCGGCTAATTTTGTCATCTCTTCATTTGCACCGGAAATATTTACACCGCCGCCAATCAGAAATAGTGGTTTCTTAGCTTTATTAAGTATACTTACAGCCTTCTTAATCTGCCCTATATGCACAGATTCATTCGGCTTATAACTTCTGATATTAACTTCTGACGGATAATCTTCACTTCCCATTGCCTGCTGAATATCTTTAGGCAAATCGACTACTACAGGTCCCGGTCTTCCAGTTCTTGCAATATAAAATGCCTCCTTAATAATACGTCCAAGTTCCTCTCGATTACGAACTGTCACTGCATACTTACAGATACTTCTCGTAATTCCAACTATATCCACCTCCTGAAATGCATCATTTCCTATAAGCGAAAGCGGAACCTGACCCGTAAAACATACCAATGGCACACTATCATAATTAGCTGTGGCAATCCCTGTTACTAAGTTCGTAGCACCAGGTCCACTAGTAACTAAGCATACTCCAACCTTTCCTGTAGAACGGGCATAACCATCAGCAGCGTGAATAAGCGCCTGTTCATGCCTAGGCAATACTACATCTATATCTTCTTCATCATATAGTGCATCAAATAAATCAATCGCCTGACCACCGGGATAACCAAATAGTGTTTCAACCCCCTCTTCCTTTAATGCTTTTACAAATAATTCTGTTCCTTTTATCATAATTAAACCTCCATTTCTTTACCGGTAGTGTCAAGTCTGACACCCCTATTTTTCTTTCAAAACCTTTATTATTCAAG
>CAZQRO010000163.1:0-2736 GCA_964595785.1 uncultured Eubacterium sp. | reverse complement strand
TATAACCCCCCAAGGGGCTTGTAAACTTTAATTCTAACAATTAATATATATATTAGTCGTTTGACACTATGCGATTAGAAAGATTGGAGGAATATTATGCATATACCCGAGAATTATTTAAGTCCATCCACTTGCGCAGTTATGGGTGCTGCCATGATTCCGGCATGGACCATTTCTATCAAAAAAATCAAAACCGAGTTCACAAAGGAGAAGTTTGTTTCACTTGGAACCTGTGCCGCATTTTCTTTCCTTGGAATGATGTTTAACATACCTATTCCCGGCGGTACAACAGGTCACGCTGTCGGAGCAGTCCTTATTGCCTGTCTTCTTGGTCCGTACGCATCTTGTCTTGCAGTATCCATAGCACTGTTGGTTCAGTGTCTGCTATTCGGAGATGGTGGTCTGCTGGCATTTGGCGCCAACTGCTTTAATATGGCATTTGCCATGCCTTTTGTAGGATATTTTGTATATACCCGGCTTCGCAAATACATTTACAGAAGCAAATGCACACGTCCTGACGGTGGAAAATACGAAAAACTCCGCGATGTCATTTCAGCAGGAATTGCTTCTTACATAGGAATTAATATAGCTGCACTTTGTGCCGCAATTGAATTTGGAATTCAGCCAATGTTATTTAGAGATGTAAACGGTCAGGCATTATATTGTCCTTATGGCCTGAATATTTCAATACCTTCTATGATGATTGGACACTTAACATTATTTGGGCTTGCAGATGTAATATTTACAGTATTTATACTGTCTTATATTCTTCAGACTTCTAAAACAACTTCAATTTCAGTGTATTCTCCGACTAAGAAATCTGGAAAATACACTTTGGGCTTAATTGCCGCTCTTATCATGTTAACACCTCTTGGGCTTTTAGCCACCGGAACTGCCTGGGGTGAATGGGGCAGTGATGAAATATCTTGCATTATTACAAACGGTAAAGTGCTTGGTTATACACCTTCCGGACTTTCAGATGGCTTTAATCTGAATATCCTGCTTCCGGACTATACTATTTCAGGACTTCCTGAATGGACAGCATATATTTTTAGTGCCATTATCGGTGTGGCAATCGTCATAATATTCTTTAAAATTATAAGTACATTTATCAGAGAAAAGGAGTCCGTTTTTGATGCAAACTAAACATATAAACATACCGGACTGGATGAAAACCCCCGACGAATATTACCCCTCTTGTGATAAAGAGGGGTTTATCAATAAAAGTTCAAAATCTTTTATGCGTGTTTTGTCAAAAATACACCGACAGACTATGATTTCTGAATTTGCCTCTCCACAGATTAAGATTTTTTTCACGCTTATAAACATTATACTCGTAAGCATTTCTAAAAATATTGCTTTTACATATTTTGTATTTGGATTATGTGTATTTAGAATGGTTTTCTTAGATGGCGAATCACTGAAATCCATTTTTAAAACAACTTTTATGGCAGCTGCTTTTTCATTTTTATTTCTGCTGCCATCAGTATTGATAGGAAATTCTAAAAATATGCTTTTGATAGTTATTAAAATTGTTACAAGTGTAATGCTGCTTTCACTGCTGACACATACTACTAACTGGAATAATCTCACAAAGGCACTACGCACATTTCATATGCCTGCAACAATCATATTTCTTCTAGACATCACAATCAAGTACATTCATATTCTTGGTGATACATGCTTATCCATGTTAGAAGCCTTAAAACTTCGTTCTGTCGGTATAAATAAATCCAAAGGCAAATCTGCATCGGGGATTCTTGGTGTTGCTTACCTCAAATCCGGACAAATGTCCATAGATACTTATGATGCCATGATTTGCAGAGGATTTGATGGCGAATACCAGAATTTAGGAAGTTTGAATTTCAAAAAAAGCACTGGAAAAACATTAATTTTTAATATATTATATGTATTATTAATTCTCGCAGTCATATATATGTTTGCTGTGCCATTAAAATCAAAATAATTATAACTCTACTACGGAGGAAAAAGTGAATTTTAAACAGAAAAAAAATATTACTGATATTTCAAAACTAAATATATTTGACAGCAGCTCAGATAATGCAATTGTATTATCTGATATTTGTTATGCTTATGATGATGAAATAATTGCCCTTAATCATTTTAATTTAAACATCAAAAAAGGTAAGACGTACTGTCTTATGGGACCTAACGGCTGCGGTAAAACAACCTTACTTAAAATTATTAACGGTCTTATTTTTCCTAACCTTGGAACATATTCATTTTTAAATACTGAAATTAACGAGGATTTTCTTAAGAATATGACTAACTCCAAATTATTTCACCAGAAACTTGGTTATGTTTTTCAAAATTCCGATTTACAGTTATTCTGCGGAAGCGTAGAAGAGGATGTGGCATTTGGTCCTATCCAGATGGGACTTAATAAAGAAGAGATAATAAAAAGAACCGATGACTGCCTTAAACTGTTAGGAATTGAACATTTAAGAAGCCGCCCTCCATATCAGCTAAGTGGAGGCGAGAAAAGAAAAGCAGCCATCGCCAGTGTACTTTCTCTCAATCCCGAAGTTCTTACATTCGATGAACCGCTTAATACTTTAGATGAAAATACACAGGAATGGCTTACTAACTTTATTATTGATTTAAAATACACTGGCAAAACTATTATTATTGCTACTCACAACAGAGATTTTGCAAATGCAGTTGCCGATGAAATTATTCATATGTAGCAGAAATCTGCTTTAAATGCAAACCATT
>CAZQRO010000162.1:0-2775 GCA_964595785.1 uncultured Eubacterium sp. | reverse complement strand
TTAAATTTTTAAAATTCATTATAATATCTTGTCCTTTTTATTGGGCATCGATTGAAGCTTTAACAAATCCTAAGAAAAGAGGGTGTGGTCTGTTAGGTCTTGATTTAAGTTCAGGATGAGCCTGAGTACCTAAGAACCATGGATGATTTTCAAGTTCTATCATTTCAACAATTCTTCCGTCGGGCGAGATACCTGACAATTTCATGCCATTTTCCGTAAGAACCTGTCTGTAATCATTGTTAACTTCATAACGATGTCTGTGTCTCTCGTTAATAGTTTCTTCTTTATATAATTCATATGCCTTAGTAGCCTTATCAAGAACGCATGGATAAGAACCAAGTCTTAATGTACCGCCAATATCTTCAATGCCATCCTGGTCAGGCATAAGATGAATAACAGGATGAGTCGTCTGAGGGTTAAGTTCAACACTGTGTGCGTCTGTATATCCTAAAACATCTCTTGCAAATTCTACAATTGATAACTGCATTCCAAGACAAAGACCAAGGAATGGAATACTATTTTCGCGTGCATATTTAATTGCCTGAATCTTTCCTTCAATACCTCTGTCGCCAAATCCGCCAGGAACGAGAATTCCTGATACATCGGATAATATTTCAGCAGCATTTTCAGCAGTTACGTTTTCTGAATCTATCCATTTAATATTAACCGCAGCACTGTTAGCGATACCTGCATGTTTAAGAGATTCAACAACACTGATATATGCATCGTGAAGAGAAATATATTTACCAACTAAAGCAATATTAACTTCTTTGGTAAGATTTTTACTGGCCTTGACCATATCTTCCCATTCTTTTAAATCAGGAGTTCTTTCTTCAAGTCTGAGACATTCACATGCAACTTCTGCAAGGTGTTCCTTCTCCATGGCAAGAGGTGCTTCATAAAGTGATTCAACATCAAGATTCTGTAGAACATGGCTTGTTAGAACATTACAGAATAAGGCAATCTTATCTTTAAGAATATGGTCAAGCGAATATTCAGAACGGCAAACTATGATGTCAGGCTGAATACCCATTCCCTGAAGTTCTTTAACACTGGCCTGAGTAGGTTTTGTCTTCATTTCACCTGAAGCCTTTAAATATGGTATAAGGGTTACATGGATTAAAATTGCATTTTCATGTCCTACATCATGCTGGAACTGTCTGATAGCCTCTAAGAAAGGCTGACTTTCGATATCACCAACAGTACCACCAACTTCAATTATGGCTATTTCAGTTTCTGTGGTAGAGTAGTTTCTGTGAAATCTGCTCTTTATTTCATTAGTAATATGAGGAATAACCTGAACTGTTCCACCACCAAAATCGCCACGGCGTTCTTTTTGTAAAACAGACCAATATATTTTTCCGGTTGTTACATTAGAATTTTTAGTAAGACTTTCATCAATAAATCTTTCATAGTGTCCTAAGTCAAGGTCAGTTTCGGCACCGTCATCGGTTACGAATACTTCACCATGCTGTACCGGATTCATGGTACCCGGGTCAATGTTTATATATGGATCAAATTTCTGCATTGTTACTTTATATCCTCTTGCTTTAAGCAAACGGCCAAGAGATGCGGCTGTAATACCTTTTCCTAATCCGGATACAACACCGCCTGTTACAAAAACATATTTTACTGGCATTAAATCTTCCTCCTAATTTGATTACACGAAAAATGAAAAACACGAAAATAATTATACAACGGCAGGAAAATAAATACTAGACAATTTTTAAAAAAAACTAAAATAATTGTTAAATAAGAGATATCTCTATTGATTTATGGAAAAACTACTCTTATAATAGGGAAGAAAACAATAAGAATCAGAAAGGATTAGCTTATATCCATGTAAGCTATATTGTGGTATATATATGGCAGATAACCAAATGAATGGCGGGGGAAATTCAAACCGACCTGATAATGACAATAATAAACCGAACAAAAAGAAACAGACAATAATAATTATTGTAATTGCAGCACTGATAACTATTATCGCATCATCCATAATGTCAAGCCTGTTAGAGGATGCTACATCTAAGGAAGTTACTTATGACAAATTTCTTAAGATGGTAGAGGATAAAGAGGTAGAGAAGGTAATATTTTCAAATAGTAAGATTTATATTACACCGAAAGATGATACCGATGATTATTTCAAGATAACATATTGGACGACACAGTTAAATGATGATGAACTTCTTCATAAGTTAAATGAAGCAGATGTAAAGTATAAAGGTGAAGTTGCAGATAAACAGTCAAGCATACTTACCTTTATCATCGAGTGGATTTTACCTTTTGTGCTTATTTATTTTATAATGGGTCTTTTATTTAGAAAAGTAAGTAAAGGTTCAGGAATGATGGGTGTGGGCAAATCAAATGCAAAGGTCTATGTTGAAAAAGAGACAGGGGTAACTTTTGTAGATGTGGCAGGACAGGAGGAAGCAAAAGAATCGCTTAAGGAAATAGTTGACTTTCTTCATAATCCGGGGAAATATTCCATGATTGGTGCAAAACTTCCAAAGGGTGCCTTATTAGTAGGGCCTCCGGGAACAGGTAAAACATTACTAGCAAAAGCAGTAGCTGGGGAAGCTAATGTACCCTTTTTATCAATTTCAGGTTCAAACTTTGTTGAAATGTTTGCTGGTATGGGAGCGGCTAAAGTAAGGGATCTTTTCCAGGAAGCTGAAAAAAATGCACCTTGTATAATATTTATAGATGAAATAGATTCAATAGGAAAAAGTAGAGATTCACAACTTCAAACTAATGATGAAAGAGAGCAGACTT
>CAZQRO010000161.1:0-2795 GCA_964595785.1 uncultured Eubacterium sp. | reverse complement strand
GCGACGTCTTAACCGCTTGACCAACGAGCCATACGAAAATCGCACTTTGATATTATATCTGATATCTTACTTTTTGGCAAGCACTTTTTACACTTTTTGCTCAGAAACAAGCAAATTTGATAAAATATACGAAAAATACAGGTATTCGAGAGTGTATTTTCTATCAAATTCATTTGTTCAGCATAGTTAATTCATCTAACAATCTAGGTACCATTTCCTCCATTGTCTCATTAGAAAACTGACAGGTACCAACCACCTTGTGTCCACCACCGCCATACTTGAGCATTAATGCACCAACATCTACATTACTTGTCCTATTGAGTACACTGTATCCGACTGCACACGAACACCCCTGTCCTGCTCTTCCTGAAACAATCCAGCACGAAATATTTGCTTCCGGATACAAACTGTATATAACAAAACGATTTCCTGTGTAAATTGTCTCTAATCCTCTTAAATCACTAATGATAACATTATCTCTTACCTCTGTATGAGATTTAACCATCTCAATGAATTTCTCATTCTGTTCAAAATAAAGTTCTTTTCTCTCTGCAATATCAGAAAGATTCATTATCTCTTCAATATCCATCTCCCTGCACCAGTCAATAAGTTTCTCCATTAACTGATAATTACTTATAGTAAAGTTCCTGAAACGGCCAAGTCCTGTACGCGGATCCATAATAAATCCTAATAATACCCAGTCACTTGGATTAAGAATCTCTTCTTTTGTAAGATTAGCAGAATCTACTTTATCCACTGCTGCAAGTAAAGCGTCAAATCTCTGAAAACGCTCTTTCCCACCATAATAGTCATATACAACGTGAGCTGCACTCGGACTTGGCATAGAACAACCTTTATATTTTCCTTTATATGCATTACGTTCCTGTTCACTTGAGTGATGGTCAAACCATAATCCACAACCTTCCACAAAAGGAACATTTGCAAGACAGTCATCTTTTGTTACTTCAATAATTCCGTCCTGTAAATCCTTCGGGTGAGCAAATTTGTAACTATCTATAATGCCAGCCTCCTTAAGAAATACGGCACATGCCAAACCATCAAAATCTGATCTTGTTATTAATCTCATAATCTACGCCCTGTTAATACTGCCAAAACAGTATCACCATCGTTTTGTAAACGATAGTACTCCTTTCCACACTTTTTTCTAATGGTAAATCTTCTTACATCATATGCTATAATTTTACCATTTTTTCACTTGTACTGCAAGGTAAAAAACTGCAAGTTTGTCTCAAATAATAGTCGGATGCTTTCTTTTTTTCAGCCACTTTGAACAACCAATTATAATTAAGCGTTCCTTTCCCTGCATCTAGTAAGAATATATATAAACAGTATAGAAACAACTCTACAATACACCGCAGGAGAATTGTCCTGCGGTGTATTGTAACGTCCTAAGATGATTTGAACTTTGAATCTTATTATCTCTTTGAAAACTTGAAATTCTATTACTACTTATAACTTCACTATTATGCAATTTGTTCATTAGCAAACGGCAATTCATATAAAGTGTCCGGGTCAATATCCAGACAGTTAGATACATCTCGATTTCGATTGAGATCCCATGCAAGTGTGTCATTCATAATCGTGCAGGTTTCCATAAAAACCTGTATATCTTTCAATGGCTGAAACACTTCCTTTTCTATCATATCGCCCATATCGTAGCATACAATTTTTCCATCTTCAAAATATACATATACTAAATAATTTTTCATCGGTATTACCTGAACAACCTTTGGAAACATAACTATCACCTCACTTCTAAACTAATGGGTTAATTCTATTCAATGGATTTCCATCTTTTGATAATTCCCAATTCTGCATCAACTCATCCTGATGCAAAACACACCATGCTAAAATCAATTTCAACTGTCATGATGGTAACGCACCTTTTATACATCTCGCTCCGTCAATCTCAATAATTGCTTTATTACCATTATATTCTGCATGAAAATGTGGTGGATTATGGTCATCGTAATACATTGTAACTCTGATTCCATAAAATAATGATATTTCCGGCATATCTACTTTAACTCCTCTTGAAAAACCTATTATTTAATCTGTACTCCTATATTACACTCGTACATCATCCTGCAAATACCTTATCTGAATAACCATCTGATACATCAAAAAAACTCCAAGAACAAAATTAGTAAACTTAGGTAATTACTTTTTAATCTAATCATAAAAATGGACTAGCCCTCTATCGGTAGCACTTTTATATTTTATATATTCATACTAACACCAACTTTTAATTATGTCAAAATTTTTCAATCAGGAAAACATCTGTTTCTTCCTTCTGTCACTCTGTTATATTGTATAGAATTTCATTGCCTTTTTTGCCAATTCTCTTAACCGTTCCGATATATGTAAGGATATTTAATGCAGTCTGTGCCATACCCACACTTATATGTGCCGCCTTTGCATATTCCTTTGAACTAAATGTATTAGGAATATCTATCGGCACCATCTGCACATAATCTTCTATACTACATAAATCAATTTCACTCACAAGTTCAGTAGGAATACGGTCAAATCTGACTGAGCCACGCTTCTTATCACGACTCCACCCATTAAGAAGCCTTATCTCTTCCATGTCTATCATAAGAATCTTAATACGGATATTAGGATTCTTTAAATAACTTTTTATCTTATACAGCTGATAAAATGCCTCATAGGGATTACCCTTTTTAGGTGACTTTCTCTTATTACTTAGCTGACCTGTCTCTTCATCAAGCCAGCTTAGCCACTTAATATACGGCATTGGATATACAACAGTA
>CAZQRO010000160.1:0-2798 GCA_964595785.1 uncultured Eubacterium sp. | reverse complement strand
TATTATCATATTCGATTACCTCTCCCAACAGAAAAAACGCTGTCTTATCTGAAATTCTTGTCGCCTGCTGCATATTATGTGTAACCATAATAATTGTATAATCTTTCTTAAGTTCAATTACAAGGTCTTCTATCTTAGTTGTAGAAATCGGATCAAGTGCTGATGTAGGCTCATCCATAAGTATTACTTCCGGTGAAACTGCCAAGGCTCTTGCTATGCAGAGTCTCTGCTGCTGTCCACCTGATAATCCCAATGCACTCTTATTAAGACGATCTTTTAATTCCTCCCAAATCGCTGCATTTCTAAGGGATTTTTCTACAATTTCATCTAATTTTGACTTTGAATGAATACCATGCGTTCTTGGTCCGAACGCTATATTATCATAAACACTCATCGGAAATGGATTGGGTTTCTGGAATACCATGCCAACCCTCTTTCGTAAGAGATTGACATCCATATCACCATATATATCTTCACCGTCAAGCAAAACATCACCTGTGATTTTACATCCTTCCACTAAGTCATTCATTCTATTCAATGATTTTAGGAATGTTGATTTTCCACATCCCGAAGGCCCGATAAATGCTGTTATCTCCTTAGTATTCAATTCCAGATTAATATTTTCAAGCGCCTTGAAATCTCCATAATATAAATCAAGTCCACTAACTGAAAACTTACTTTTTTCTGCCATATTTTCCTCCATGATATCTATGCCTTTTTAAATTTCTTTGCAATTCTTCCTGATACGAAGTTGATTATCATTACAAACAATAACAATACAACCGCTGTAGCATAGCCCTGATTAGTGTGTATACCCTCACTTGACAAACTATACATATGAACCGAAAGTGTCCGTCCTGAGTCAAATACACTTTTTGCTGCCTCTGTAACAGTTCCTGCTGTATACATAAGTGCTGCTGTCTCGCCGACTATACGCCCTATTGCTAAAATAACACCTGAAAGAATTCCCGGAATTGCACTCGGCAGAATAATCTTAAATACTGTCCTTAACTTTCCTGCTCCAAGTCCAAAACTTCCCTCTCTGTATGAATCGGGTACAGAGAGAAGTGCTTCTTCTGTTGTACGCATTATTAACGGAAGAACCATTATTGCTAATGTACAGGCACCTGAAAGTATTGAATAATTCCATCCCAATGCTATGGCAAAAAACAAATATCCAAACAGACCATAAATAATTGAAGGAATACCTGTTAATGTTTCTGCTGTAAGTCTGACTAATGATGTGATTTTATTTCCTTTTTTGGCATATTCTACAAGATATACTGCTGAAAATATTCCTAACGGAACTGATATTGCAAGAGAAATAACTGTCATTATAAGTGTATTTATTATTGCCGGTATCATCGAACAATTATCTGAAGTATATTTCAATGCAAACATATCTTTATTCAGATATGGAATACCATTTACAAGAATATGAATAATGATAAATCCAAGCATCGTAACTGTAATAACTGCTGATAATATGACGAGAAATAATGCTGCAAACGAAAGAGGTCTTCTTTTATACGTTTTCATACGTTTTTTTAATTTTTTAATATCTATTCGCATGCTATTTTTCCGACCTCCTCTTTATCAATGAAAATGAAATATTTATTATAAGTATGAACACAAAGAGTACAACACCTGTTGCAATCAATGCCTCACGATGTAAATCTGTTGCATAGCCCATTTCCATTACAATATTAGCGGTAAGCGTTCTGACACCTTCAAAAACACTGTCTGGAACCCTTGCCTGATTACCTGCAATCATAATTACCGCCATTGTTTCACCAATCGCTCTTCCAATACCAAGGATTACTCCTGCAAATATTCCTGATTTAGCTGCCGGCAGCACTGCTTTAAATACACTTCTTTCATGTGTTGCTCCAAGTGCAAGTGCACCTTCATAGTAACTGCCCGGCACTGCATTTATAGCTGATTCGGCAACACCTATTATTGTCGGCAAAATCATTATTCCAAGCAATAATGAAGCAGTAAAAATGCTGTTTCCATTTCCATCAAAATTATCTCTTACAAATGGTACTAATACTACAATGCCAAAAAAGCCATATACTACTGATGGAATTCCGGCAAGTAAATCTACCGCCGGTTTAATAATCTTATATAATACTCTCGGACAAAATTTTGACATAAATACTGCCGTAAGTATTCCTATCGGCACCCCTACAAGAATGGCACCTGCTGTAACATAAATGCTTCCTAAAATCATAGGATATATTCCATACAAATCATTACCAGGACGCCATACTTTACCTAATAAGAATCCCTTAACTCCTATTTCACCAATAGCAGGTAATCCGTTTGCAAAAAGGAATACGCAAATCAGAATTACCGCTATAATGGAAACACATGCTGCTATTAAGAATACAAACTTCATAATCAATTCAATTACTGCCTGAGTATTTAAACTCGCTTTTTTATTTTTGGATTCTTTTTTGCTCTCCAATTGTTTTACCTCTTTATTTATAAGTATTAAAGCTTCTTTAATATGTCTTATTCAGATACTACATCTGACCATTTTGTAATATCACCTGTGTATATCTTCATAACCTGTTCTGTAGTTAAATCTTTTACTATGCTGTCATTGTTAACAATCACTGCTATACCATCCATAGCAATTGTTGTACCTGATATACCTTCAGATGTTTCACTGTCTTTTAAATCTCTTGATGCCATACCGATATCACAAAGACCTTCTATTGTAGATGTCATACCTGTTGTTGAATCATTTTGCTGAATCTCGATTTCTGCACCTGTATTTACTTTAAGATAAG
>CAZQRO010000159.1:0-2824 GCA_964595785.1 uncultured Eubacterium sp. | reverse complement strand
GACGTTACCTTTTTAGCCTTATTGTGCTAAAAAGGCATACCATGCTTTTCCTTTCCCTAACTTACAACTGCATGTCCGCTTTCATTCTTTACTCCGGCTGTATAAAAATATATGCACAAATTAATCAAAAACAGATTTCCAATATTTATTGCATTTTTTCACTCTTAACTTCCTGCAATAAAAGTTTTTTTAGCAACTTTGTATGCCACATCAAATGCATTTAATCCAGTGCCAAACTTTCCGCTTCTCACAATTAATTTTTACTAAAAATATTTTCAGTTTTAACAATTTCGCCATTCTTTTCAACAACAAGTATAACATCTGCAGCATCACCATTAGAGCAGCTTAGGTAAATTATTTCTTCATTATTTTTAACATAATTGTACGAATATGCACCCGTCTTTGTTTTTTCATATAAGAAGCTATGAATGTTGCTTTCATTATCCTTATTTACCTCGGATTCGTCATATGAAACATATAATTTATCATTTTCCCAATCGAAATAGTATTTATCATCCTGATTAA
Source organism: uncultured Eubacterium sp. (assembly GCA_964595785.1). Taxonomy (GTDB): domain Bacteria; phylum Bacillota; class Clostridia; order Lachnospirales; family Lachnospiraceae; genus Bovifimicola. Next base: position 2,299 of record CAZQRO010000159.1, on the reverse strand, counting down.
ATAATTTAATTATTTTTCCTGAATTATAGGTATCAAACACACAGGCATTATCACCTTCGCTTTTATCACAAGCAATATATTTCATATCCAATGAATTAATCAATTTCTTATTACTCAATGAATATATGAACAAACCATAATAATCTTTAAATATAAGAATATTATCATCACAATAAATAATTTCTGCACTATTTACCTGAATATTATCAATATCAGCACCTCTCTTCTCCATTTCTTTTGTGTCTTTCTTTTCACTTTCTTTTGGTCCTATAATCCTTATACAAATAAAACCTGTGCATAAAAGAAACGTCACAATAATTACAATTATTTTTTTATTTAACTGCATAAACCATATACCTCCTCTATACCTATAAGCATCCAATGCTGCACATAATATATTTTTTTCTTAACTCATCTTCCATATCCTCAAGTTCAAGCCTATGTCCATTTCCTCTAACACCTCTGTCACCACGTCCAATAATATAAAAGTATCCGTCTTCGTCTATATATCCCAAATCACCGGTATTAAGGATTCCTTTTCTCTCATTGCCTTTTGACAAATCAGCCTGTTTAAAAGCATATCCCATGGTTACATTCTGCCCGTTGTACATTAATTCGCCATGTGCATACGGTCTCATTACTTCATTACCCTCTTCATCCTCCAGCCACATTGCGCCACCCGGTATGGCTATCCCGATGCTTCCCTTTTTTTCCCTTATATCCTTCCATGGTCTGTAACTTATACATGCCGTTGCCTCAGTCTGACCATACATTACTATGAATTTTTTGTCAAACCGTTCAGCATATGAAGTAAAATATTCTTCCTCTGTTATACCCATTTTACCACCCACAACTGTAAATGTTTTTAATGAATCAATGTTCTCTGTCATAATACTCAGTCTCTTAATAAATTCATATGTATAAGGTACCCCTGCAAATGAGTTTCCATTATATTTACTAAAGAATTCCCAGAATGCTTTTGTAAATGGCTTCATTTCCGTCAGTAATATGGTTCCCTTAGAATATAAATGTGTATTGATTACCGATAAGCCATATGCGTAGTTCATGGGTAGTGATGTAACTGCCCTGTCTCTGCCCGTTATACCAAGATATTTGGCTATGGCTTTAGTATTTGATAAAATATTTTCCCTGCTTATTCGTACTAATTTATTGCTCCCCATTGTTCCTGATGTTGTAAGTAATAATGCCAGTTTGTCATTTATATCCACATTTTCATTATTCAGTTCCAGTAAAGTATAGTCGTATTTGTGGAATACTGTTTCATATCTATATGGGTAATTATTCCCCTCTGCATAAAGCCATGTATCCGGCGCCCACAGATAATTGAATCCATATAATGAAGCATATGTTTTAACATTTTTATAGTCGACATCTTTACCAAGCATCAAAGGAACATTTCCATACTTTAAACCTGACAGATAACCTACAAGGCTCCCCAATGTATTTGTACAGATAATCATAAATGTACTTCTTCTATATTGATTAAACTGCTGTCTGAATTCCTCCATACACTTTAGAAGTGTTTCATACTTCATTGTCTCGTTTTTATCTGTAATTACTGCAACATCATTCATCCTACCGTTTTTCACTTTCATATAAATTTATGTTAAATGCTTCCCTAATCCAGACCTTTTTACTATACGTCATTATAAGATAATCTCATATTAGGTTTTTGTGTTGGTTTTTGTTACTTTTCGTTGGTTTTCGTTGGTTTTTGTTACTTTCCGCTTTTTTACATTAATATATTTGTCCTTCTTTAACACTAAATTAATTATTTATACCCTTCGATAAATTTCAATACACAACTTATAACATTTTCATATCATCCATCCCATTACTGTTTTTCTTTTACTTAAATTATATATATGTTAAATACTCCCTATTTTAGTTGCACAAAAATACATCTGTACAACTGAATTTATATTAGCACAAATAGTACTCAAAAAACCGTTATTGTAATAAACTGCACGTTTTTTGTAACTTTTGGTAAAAATTCCCTTCCAAAACATAAAAAATAGCACTGAAACCGTAAAATATATTACAATCCAGTGCTAGGACAAAAGTGTGTCTTTGCCACACTCTCGCGCCTCATTATCACACTAAGACACAGCTTTTGTTCCGCGCCGAACTGCTTTTGTGAGTGCGCATACACTTTTGTGAGTGCGCATACACTTTTTATTTTATAGGAAATTCGAAAAATTTCCTATAAAATAAATAATTAATCTATTATTAATGAAACATATTTATTTCTTACTTCCTCCATTTTGTTTCTACTAAT
>CAZQRO010000158.1:0-2859 GCA_964595785.1 uncultured Eubacterium sp. | reverse complement strand
GAGATAACTGATATGATTACGGAAAAGTTTAGGGTAGATGTAGCATACGTTGAACAATTATTTAACTAATAAGAGTAGTGTAAAAACGAATAAGTTACACTATAATTAATAGCGAAGAATTAAAATGTCTCTGAGGTAGAGCAGTATAACTATCTATCCTGGAGGCATTCTATTTATTAGGAAACTATAATAAAAAACTGTAAATGCAGTATGATTTGTGACAATGAGTGCGAAATGATATTTGTAAAAGAGGTAAAGAAAAACTATGTATGTACTACAATAACAAGTCGAATGGTGTCACATGCCGCCGAACAGTTTTGTGGAAAAAGCAAAAAATTGTATATAATAAATATAATTTAGAAAGTATACGAGTACGCCTGATGATGTGAGCGAAGAACAAAAGATGGATGACAGCACAGAAATATTATATGTAAGAATTCTAAATGATGAATTTGTCAAAGTGAAAGGGCATAGCCATGTGTACATACTAGATAAAGAATTCAAAGTAAAATACTGGTATGGCTATGTTGGAGAACTTCCGTGGGGAATGGTGTATAATAATGATTACTATGATGTTAAGGCAGCCAAAAACAGAATACGTACAGTAGAATAAATATTAGAAAAAAGTAATTATTATGCGGGAATAGTTGGCAGTTCCGTGGCTTATTCAGAAGGCTCAGATAGTAATTCGGAAAATCATTCAGAAGACTCAGATGAAAATTCGGAAAACTATTCAGAAGGCTCAGATGGTATATCTAAGCATTATTGTTTATTGTATAATAATGGCGATTATCATATATGACGGAGTGCAGTTTTATGAAAAAAACTAAAAGTTGTATAAAAGTTCTACGGATTATTGATTTGAGAGAAAAAGAATTAAATATTATGTTGAAAAAAAAGTAAAAGTCCGTTAGAATTAGATATATAAAAACATAGGAAAAAGAGAAGGAAAATGAATTTTTTTAAAACTTACACAAATGCATGGAAAAGAAAAAATAAGAAGCTTACAAAAGTGGCAATAGCAGATATCGAGATTACGGAGAGTATCCATAAGAATCTCAGCAGCGACATTCTTGAATCATTGTCAAAACAAATTGCAGAGGTTGGTGATGATAAGGAAAAGAATATGTTATTTGTGAATTATCACAGAAATACAATTGTTGTCAGACCAATAGGCTATGGAAAGTATGCCCTCGTATCGGGAAGAATTGGATTTGAGGCAATAAAGAAGTTAAGGATTGAGACGGTCTTTATACGTGTTGTAAATGTGCAAAGCCGTGAGGAATGGATGAAGGAACTTATCAGAGATTATACAATACGCCCAATGATATCAGTAGATGATATTAAATTAAGCATATTAAAGCCCGATCAGGACCTTATTAGGGAAAAGATAGCTTATCTTGTAAAAAATAAAGATTTTGATGGTCCGGTGCTTCTTGATAAAAAGACTTTGGATGATGATAAAGTTAAGATATACAGCGGAGAATATAATGTTCTTGCCGCAATAGCACTTGGAATAAAGAATATTAGAGTAATGGTACCTGCTGACGGAATGAATTTTGCACAATAGTGAGTATGTATACAAAACGAACTGCCGCATTAATTGGTAATTCATCAATTAGTGTGGTAGTTTTTTTGTGTAATGGTTTTTTACTGTGATGCTTTTTTAATATTCTGATTTTATTTATTTTGGTGTTGATATGTAACTAAATATATGATAATACGCTACAAAAGATAAATGTTAAACAAGCTGTTGATATGCGATAATCTGTGATAACATAATGTGTAATGCCAGAGAAATAAATATGTGTGGAACTTTGGACATTGTAAAAAATAGGGGAAGAGAAGAAGTAAGATAAGGAATTTGTATCAGAAATGTAAAAAAGGCTACTTTTTCTTGAATAATAAGTAATATTTTGATAATATATAGAAAGACTTAAAGAAAGCAAATTACTTTCTTCGTAATAAATAATTGGGAAAGGCAAGGTCAATATAATATGAGAGTTTTAGTTACAGGTGTAAAAGGTCAGTTAGGATTTGATGTTGTAAATGAATTAAAGAAAAATAATATCGAGGCAGTTGGTGTTGATATTGAAGAAATGGATATTACAGATGAGGCAGCAGTAAAGAAGGTAATTACAGAAGCTAAAGTTGATGCTGTTATTCACTGTGCTGCATATACAGCGGTTGATGCTGCTGAAGATAATGAGGGAATTTGCCGTAAAATTAATGCAGGCGGAACACAGAACATCGCTGCAGTATGTAAAGAACTTGATATAAAGATGATGTACATTAGTACAGATTATGTATTTGATGGACAGGGATTAGAGCCATGGCAGCCTGACTGCAAAGATTACAAGCCATTAAATATATACGGTCAGACAAAACTTGAAGGTGAATTGGCAGTCAGTGAGAACGTGGATAAATTCTTTATTGTTCGTATTGCATGGGTATTTGGTGTAAATGGCAAAAACTTTATAAAGACAATGCTTAATGTCGGAAAGACACATGATACGGTTAAGGTAGTAAGTGACCAGATAGGTACACCGACATACACATATGACCTTGCAAGACTTTTAGTTGATATGATTCAGACAGATAAATATGGTTATTATCATGCAACAAATGAAGGTGGATATATTTCATGGTATGATTTTACCTGTGAAATATTTAGACAGGCAGGTTATACAACTAATGTGATTCCGGTAACAACAGAGGAATATGGTGTTTCAAAAGCAGCAAGACCTTTCAACAGCCGTCTTGATAAGAGCAAACTAGTGGGAAATGGATTCACACCACTTCCGACATGGCAGAATGCTCTTGAGAGATATTTGAAGGAAATTGAGTGGTAGGGTAAGA
>CAZQRO010000157.1:0-2918 GCA_964595785.1 uncultured Eubacterium sp. | reverse complement strand
TATCAGAAGACGATTTGGCTTTTACAGTATTCAAAGAGGTCTTATGTATCGGGACCGGATTCTTTCAAAGGTAAATGCGAAAGAAGACCATACAGTACATCCACATGGTTACTTTGGGTAAGGAGGCGTTAAACAATGGCTTATAAGAGATTTGACTTAACAGAAAAGCAAGACAGAATTTATGATTATATATGTGACTATTCAAAAGAACATGGATTTCCACCTACAGTGAGAGAAATAGCAAAGATGGCAGGTTTAGCATCGCCATCATCTGCTCATGGGTATTTGAAGCAGCTTGAAGAAAAAGGCTATATCACAAAGATTGAGGGAAGTCCTCGCTCGATTCAAATCGTATAGAAGGGAGATGTTTACTATGGGTACAAGAGTTAAAAATAGAATTAAAATGGATAACCAGATATTAAAGGGTGCTGCGGTTGTAGTTCTTTTTCCGCCAAAAGAAGATGAAATCACAGGCAAAGACTTTGCTATCTGTGAAAGCATCAGCATTTTTATGGAAGAACACGATGAATCGCCTACACCAGCAGAGTTAATGGATATTATGCAGATGGATAAGATGTCGGATGTTTATAAGGAACTGGAACATTTGCAGGATATTGGAATTGTAGGATTAGCACCAGGATATCCGTACCCGGTTGCAATATTCAGGTGGTGATCGAATTGCAGGTTAGAAAAGTATATGTAGATGTAACAGCAGAATTTTCAAAAGAAGGAGTACTGATTCCACTGAGTATCCGATGGGAGGATGGCATTGTATATGAAATTACGAGAGTAAAGGATAAGCGCAGAGCCGCCAGTACGAAGGCAGGAGGTGTTGGAATGAGATATACCTGTATTATATGTGGGCAGGAGAAACATTTGTTTTATGAAGATAATAATCTATGGTTTGTAGAGGGGATAGCCTGAGCCTGGTTGTATGTGGTGACATATAATCAGTTGGCTTCAAAGATCAGCAATGGTCGGGGCATATCAAGACAGGTATGTTCGGAAAACCCGGCAAGATAGCTTGCAAAGGTGATTCCCTTTTCCTTTCAAGTACAAAACTGATAAATTTTTGATTTTGTATTGTAAAGGAGCAAACTGAATAATGAAGAAAGATAACAAGAGAGATTTTACGGAAGTACATTTTTTCTGTAAAAAATGTAAGAAGATAATGAGTGTGACATACGAAGTTACAGGTGACGATGATGCACCTGTATTACCAAGTACAGTTTTGAAGTGCCAGACACACAAGTGTGTGAGAGTACTTAGATTTAAAGGATTTACGGAAAAAGAATTGTTGGCACATACAGATAAACAAGGTATATATCGTGTCTAACATAGAAACAAAGAACAGTTTCATCAGGTAACGGAAGTTACAACAAAGACAATTAAATGATGGCCTCATGATATGGGAGCTTGTTGAACCGTGATAGGACTGATGCCTATCGGAACATGACTCGCCGCGGACGCATGAGAAAGAAACCAGTTAAGGACTGGACTTTCTCATTGCGTCCTCTTTTTTTGCCCAAAATTAAATATTGGATTTAGGAGTAAATATCCGTCCTTAACCGTTTACAGCAGCACGAAACGAAAGGATGGATATTTATTATGTTTGAAAGAAATTATGATGCAGTGAAATTTGGAAAAAGAATTAAAGAGGTTAGAAAGAAAAATGGAATGACACAGGAGCAGTTAGCTGATGCCCTGTACTTATCTGTTGACAGTGTTTCAAGAATTGAGACTGGTAAAGGGATGTGTATGCCAAAGCATGTGGTGCATTTATGCGAATTGTTTCATGTGTCAGCAGATTATTTGTATTTTGGAAATGCATCAGTAGTGATCGGACAATCACAGGTGAGAAATGACTCTTTAGCAAATATGAATGCGATGCTTGTGGAATGTGGAGAAGAGGATTTGGAACGACTAGAGCAGATGATGAGATTGTTTTTGAAGAAATAGGTAAATGAAATTGAAAGTTTGAAAACTGGTATGAAATAGTTTAAATAAAAACTGAAATATACAAAAATTAAACTTGTATTTTGAGAGAGAATGAATTATGATTGTTTATATTAGGAAAGAAACAGGCTGATTATAGACTGTATCGTACAAGAAATAAGGTGAGAATATGAATTTATATTTTGAATTGTTGCAGAAGCCAGTGTTTACAGCAGAATATGTGAATCAGTATTATGATAATGTGGAAAGCACACGATCAGCATTGAAGCGGCTTATGAATCAGAAAATGATTATGAAAATTAGGAACAATCTGTATACGTGTGTAAGTGGAGAAACAGGAGCACCAGTGGCAAATCGATTTCAGATAGCCTGTATGATTACAGATAGTGCATACATTTCACACCATACTGCAATCGAATATTATGGCATGTCGGATCAGGTATTCTATGATGTATATGTATCTTCTAAAACAAGGTTCCATGATTTTGATTTTGATGGGTATACGTTCAAATATGTTTCCTCCAAAACGCAGACAGGGGTCGAAGAGGTTCAGTATAGTGGTGGGATTCGAGTTACAGATTTAGAAAAGACATTGATTGATAGTGTAAAAGATATGGATAAGATAGCAGGGATTGAAGAGATTATTGCATTTATCCAGTCTATCCATAAATTAAATGAACAGAAGCTTCGCAAGTATCTGGAAGAGTATCAGAACCAGTTCTTGTATCAGAAAATAGGATATTTATTGGAAGCATATAGTTCCACAACTGGAATCACAGATGAATTTTATAAAATTTGTTTGGAGCATATTGGAAAAAGTAAACGATATTTATCGAAAGATGTTTATCAAGGAGCTTATAATGCAAAATGGAAAATGATTGTGCCAGATGTGAAAGCCTATCAAAAAAACGGAGGAGAAGTGGATGATCGAATATAACAAAATTCAGCTTGGTAAAATCGCA
>CAZQRO010000156.1:0-2968 GCA_964595785.1 uncultured Eubacterium sp. | reverse complement strand
GTAAACAAACAGATTAAGAATGACATAATGTCACCGATTCTTAATTATGGAATACTTAAAGACAGAATGTCTGCCATAATGACAGATGCCATAAGGGCAGAAGTGCTTAAGATAAAAGGTTATCGGACAGAAATATCAGAATTCATAGATATGGAACATACACCGAAGAATCTCCTTATCCGTGGCGTTAAGAGCAGAGAAAAAGGTGATAAGGAAGCACTTGATAAAATGATTAGAGAATTTAACATAGAACCGGCAATTATAAAATTATTGCTTGAACCATAAGTGTAGAACTACAGTTTAGAAGTTACTTATGCTAGTTGAAAAAGTATATTTTTGTATATAAATCGTTTCGATATGGAGGATTAAATTGAAAAAAGTTATTAATAAATTTATTATCTTACTTCTTATATTTGCAGTGGCAGTAGGTGTCTATTTCTTTATAAACAGAGAAAAAAAAGAGGATAAAAATGTAATTATGGGAGAGCCGGCTCTTCCTACTATTACATTTATGGCATCGGGTGACACTGCAAGCGCAAATAACATAGAAATTAATGAATTATTTGGTTATACCACAGAGATGGAAACTAAATATATGCGCGATACCATCACTCCTATTAATGACGAAATAAAACTCAGCATAAGGGTAAATAATCATGAAAATGTTGTAATGGGTGCGGAATTTGAAGTAAGGACTTTAGACTGTGAACGCCTGATTGAAAAGACAGAAGTAGAAGCCTCTAATATTGCAGCTGATGGTGATTATACAAATATTACACTGCAATTAGACAATATGATTAATGCAGATACGGAATATTATCTGGTAGTAAAACTTACAACTGACAGGTATGAAAGTGTATATTTTTATACGAGAATAGAACAGCTTAGCGCAAACTACTGTAAAGAACAGATAGAATTTGCTAATATGTTCAGTAATGCGACATTTAGCGATACGGATTCGGAAGATATTATTAATTATTTAGAACCAAATTCTTCAGAAGATAATTCGAATTACGGACTTGTTAATATTCATTCCAGTTATAAGCAGATTACATGGGGTAACTTAAAGCCTGAAAAGGTAACAACACCGGTGGTAAGAATTAATGAAATCTTAGGAGATGTAGGCAGTTATGAACTGATATATAAGGTGAAAGCCCTGAACGATTATGATGTATATCAGTATTACACAGTAAGTGAATTTTTTAGAATAAAGTGGACGAGCAGTGAGATATATCTGTTAGATTACAAACGTACTATGAATCAGATATTTGATGCAAGTAATCAGAATATATCTGCATATAGAATTAATCTCGGAATATCAGAAGACCAGAATGTGGAATTCAAGGCGAGTGATGATAGCAGTTATATTGCATTTGTTAAAGAAAATGGCTTATGGCTTATGGATATTGACAATAATCAGGTATATTCTCTGTTTGCATTTGAAGAAGTGGAAAATGCAGATATAAGAGACGCCAATAGTGATAATGATTTTCAGATTGTGTCAGTGGATAATGATGGAAATACAGAATTTATTGTATATGGTTATATGAACCGTGGAGAACATGAAGGTATGGTAGGCGTAAGTCTGTACGAATATAATCATAAAAAGAATGTTGTAGAAGAGAAGATTTTTATTCCATTTACCAGACAGTATGAGATACTAAAAGAGACAATGGGAAAACTATTCTATGTAAATAATGATAATAATATGTATGTAATGCTAAGTGACAGTGTATATTCCATAGATTTGACAGGCAGTGAATATGTACAGATTATTTCTAATCTGAAAGAAGGTAATTATGCCGTAAATGACAAGGGAAATATTGTGGCATGGGAAACAGACGGGGACGGCAGAGGAAGTAACTCCATTAAAATGCTTAATTTTCAAAATAATGAAGAATATGAGGTTAAAGCAGAAAACGGACAAAAAGTTAAGGTGCTTGGTTTTTTGGGTGATGATATGACATATGGTGTTGCAAATGACACAGATATTGTGGTTGACAAGAATGGAAATGTAACTGTAGCGATGAATAAGATATCCATTGTGGATATAAAGGGCAATGAATTAAAGAATTACAGTAAAGAGGGATATTATGTAACAGGTGCAGATGTATCAGAGAATATGATTAATCTCTCAAGAGTTCAGAGGTCAGAAGACGGCAGTTCATTTGTTAAATCAAGTGATTATCAGATATTTGGAAATGAGCAAGAAGACACAAGCGTAGTATCTTCAGAAGTAATTACAACGGACCTTAAGAAAAAAGAAGTAGTGATTTCTTTCGTGAAAAAGGTAACATCTTCTTCTGCCTTAAAACAAATGTATCCAAAAGAAATACAGTTTAGCGAGACAAATTCATTAAGTATAAGAGAACTTATTGATAGTGATGAAAAGTATTATGTATATGGTCAGGGCAAAATGCAGCTTATTACTGACAGTGTATCAGATGCCATATTGTTAGGTGATAATATTGGCGGAGTAGTTATAAGAGATAATGGTGAATATGCATGGGCAAGAATAAGTAAACCAACACAGTATGAATTATCAAATATTAAAGTTACTAGTACGGCTGCGGCAGGAGACGGAAATGGTCAGCTATCAGTCTGTCTTAGTGCAATGCTTATGCATAATGGCGTAAATATTGATGTGGCAGCTCAAATTGCAGCAGGAAAGACTTCTGTGCAGATTATAAATGAAAATGTTAATGATAAGCAGGCAATTGATTTAACGGGCTGTTCATTTAGCCGGTTATTGTATTATGTGTGTAAAGGACAGCCTGTTTTAGCAGCCGTGGACAGTAATAATTATGTCCTTATTGTGGGATATGATTTCTATAATGCAATTTTACTTAATCCTGCTACAGGAGAGACTTATAAAATGGGACAGGACGAAGCAGGCAGGATATTTGAACAGGCAGGAAATAAATTTATTGTAATTAGTTAATCGAATGTGCTAAAGGGTGATGAAATG
>CAZQRO010000155.1:0-3032 GCA_964595785.1 uncultured Eubacterium sp. | reverse complement strand
TAAACTATTGTTTAGAGCAGTAAGTAATTATAAAGAAATAAAGTGTGTCTTCTGCTTCGTTGTTCGGGAATAAGATATTCTAAGTATCCACCTGCATATCTTATCGATTTTATGCTACCGTCTCCGAATCTGCCCTCCGTGGCAGTCGGAGACTTTTCCGAACATCGTGTTCGGAAATAGCTTAATATCAAGTGAATACTAAGAATATCTAATTTCCGTCCAAAGTCGCAGGCGCCACACTTTATTTCTGTTATTTATTCATTACACTAAACAATAGTTTTGACACATTAATAAATCATAAAAAAGAAAAGCAGGTATAAAAAATGGCATTTGATGGAATCACAGTTGCAGCAGTTGTTGCTGACTTAAATAAAGTATTGATTAATGGACGATTGTTTAAAATTGCCCAGCCGGAAAAAGATGAATTAATGTTAACAATTAAAAATAACAAAGAACAGTACAGATTACAGATTTCTGCCGGAGCATCTCTTCCGCTTATGTATCTGACCACATCTAACAAGATTTCTCCTCTTACCGCTCCAAGTTTTTGTATGCTTCTAAGAAAATACGTGAGTAACGGACGAATAACAAGGATATACCAACCCGGACTTGAACGTGTCATTAATATGGAAATTGAACATCTTAATGAAATGGGAGATTTATGCAAAAAAGTTCTTATCGTGGAACTTATGGGCAAACACAGTAATATTATCTTCTGCAATGATGATAATCAGATTATTGACAGTATAAAACACATTAATGCACAGATGAGTTCTGTCAGGGAAGTTTTACCGGGAAGAGAATATTTTATCCCTATGTCTGATGAGAAATTAAACCCTCTTTCACTTAACTTTGAAGTTTTTGATGCAGCCATACGCACTAAGGCACTTCCTCTTTCTAAAGCAATATATACCTCAATAACAGGCATAAGTCCCATAGCAAGTGAAGATATCATTAATATTGCAAGTCTTGATTCTTCCCTCCCTGCTAACACTCTGAATGATAATGAAATATACCATTTGTTCAATATATTTACAAATTATATGGCAGATGTTGTAAACAAAAACTTTCATCCGACTATTTATTATAAAAATGAGGCTCCCGTGGAATTTTCTTCACTTCCTTTATCAATTTATTCAGAAACTGTCTCAGTTTCATATGATTCCATAAGCGAAGTTTTAGAAAAATATTATGCCGAAAAAGACTTAATAACAAGAATCCGTAAACGTTCAACTGATTTAAGACAGGTGGTAAATACTGCACTTTCTAAATCAATTAAAAAATGTGACTTACAGTTAAAACAGTTAGAGGATACTAAGAAACGCGATAAATACAAAGTATATGGCGAATTGCTCATGGCATACGGATATAATTGTGAAGAAGGTGCAAGAGAATTAAAATGTCTTAATTATTATGATAACACAGACATAACAATCCCTCTTAATCCTGATTTATCGGCTCTCGAAAACGCAAAAAAATATTTTGATAAATATGGTAAATTAAAAAGAACCTTCGAAGCATTGTCAGAAATTATTATTGAAACAAAAAATGAAATTGAACATCTTGAGTCTATATCTGCCGCTCTTGATATTGCCACTGATGAAAATGACTTGAAGGCATTAAAAGAAGAACTTATACAGTATGGATATATTAAAAGAAAATCCTCTGATAAAAAATCCAAATTCACAAATAAACCAATTCACATTAAATTATTAGACGATTATGATATTTATATTGGTAAAAATAATTTTCAAAATGAAGAAGTTACATTTAAAATTGCCTCCGGAAATGACTGGTGGTTTCATACAAAGGGAATTCCAGGTTCTCACGTAGTTGTTAAATGCATAAATCCTGAACTTCCTAATGAAATCTATGAAATAGCCGGTGGAATTGCAGCATATTATTCTAAAGCCAGAAACCAGGAGAAAGTAGAAATCGATTACACGCAAAAGAAAAACCTGAAGCGCGTAAATGGAGCCGCTCCAGGTTTTGTAATATATCATACTAATTATTCTATGATGTGCAAACCGATAAATCCTGATGAATTATTGCATTAAATTATCATTATCCTGGTGTCGCTTTTTAGCGGCACTTTTTTTTACAGGTTTGAGATTGCCATCATTGCCCATTTTCATTTTTTCTTTTTTATCTCCACTATTACTGATTTTATCCTTCTTTGAATATGGCTTTGAATCAATATTATTTCTTCTATTATCCTTATTTCTTCCGCCATCTCTATCATTTCTTCTGTCAGAGGTGCCGGATTTACCATCTCTTCTCCCTGAACTTCCGTCTTTCCTTCCATAACTGCCATCTTTTCTTACCGAGCCATCGTCTCTTCTTCCCCTGCTGCCATCTTTTCTTCCTGAGCCGCCGTCTCTTCTTCTCGAACCATCATCTCTTCTTCCGCCTTTACGTTCTCTAAATGCAAGCTGCTCTATTTCTTTAATTTCTTCACCCATATTAAGCTTCAAAAATGCTGCTGCAAGTTCAAGTGCAGTAGTATCCTCATCATTAACTTTCTGCTCTATATATTTAAGTGCTTTGCTTATATCTTTATTCTGCAATACTTCTAAAGCTTCATTCATACATTTCTGAGCCTTAATTTCGTTCACATCACTAACCGATGGAATATTTCTCAGCTTAATCTTTGTCTTGCAGGACTTCTCAATATCACGTATTTTATAGATTTCCCTGCCGACAACAAGTGTAAATGATCTTCCTTTTCTTCCTGCTCTGCCTGTTCTTCCTATTCTATGAACATAATACTCAATATCCTGTGGAATATCATAATTAAATACTGCCTCTATATCATCTACATCAATTCCTCTTGCTGCCACATCTGTTGCAATAAGAATGTCTGTTTTATTACTTCTAAACCTGTTCATAACCATATCTCTTTGTCTCTGTGTTAAATCGCCATGAAGTCCTTCGGCAAAATATCCACGTCCTTTAAGTTTCTCGGCAAGTTCATCAACCATACGTTTTGTATTGCAGAAAATCATTGTTCTCTTAGGATTATAGTAATCTAA
>CAZQRO010000154.1:0-3134 GCA_964595785.1 uncultured Eubacterium sp. | reverse complement strand
CTTGAATAATAAAGGTTTTGAAAGAAAAATAGGGGTGTCAGACTTGACACTACCTATACAAATAAGGAGGATTTTATATGAAGAAAATAATTGTTTTATTAGTATTATGTTGTTTAATATGTTGCTCATGTAGCAGTAAAGAGGAAAAAGATGAAATTCCTAAATATGAAGGAATAAATATTTCAGAAATAGACTCAAAGGATATAATAAATCAAAAGGGTACATTAGATATGAATGTAAAGAATGTTGAATTAGATGAACTTGCTGAAGAGGCTGATATAGTTATAAAGGGAAGACTTATTAAATTAGATTCAAATGTAGATGAGCAGACGAATACAATGTATACAGACTATACATTTAAAGTGGATAAAACTTATAAAGGAAAAACCGGTAATAAAATAGTAATTAATGCTCTTGGTGGAATAATGAAGTATGACAAATATATGAATCAGGTAATAAAAAATAAGTTTGCAAGTGAATCTGATATAGATAAAAATAATATGGATAAATATGTTTGCTTTTTACCAGCAGGATTCACACCTTTGTCACCGAAGGGCGAATATGTCATATATGCAAACTATAATGAAGAGAAAGAATGTTATTATCCAACTTACTATTTTTATGGCATTTTTAATAGTGATGACGGAAAGAAATACAAAAGATATAAAATTGAAGAAGATGATATAGATAGTGTAGCAACGATTGAAAAGATAGAAAAAAGTGGTTTGACTAAAGTAGATTAGATATCACTTGTGTTTTGAAAGTTCATTATTAAAAAGTAAAGATTTGTATAAATATTCAGATATAAACGGAAGTAATATTTACGACCGTTTATATCTGTTGATAAAACTGACTATATTATGTGGAAAGGAAAAAAGTTACAAGGATAAAGAATACTAAAAATAATATTATTGTATCTAATGGTTACTAAATGGGAATCTGAAGAAATTTGAAAGGCAAATAAGATACTTATAAAAGAAAACATAAAAAAGATAAATCTAAGGTGACTTTTTTATAACATGTTGGATTAATGTGATAGAAAAGAGGATAATAATGAAAAAGAAAATTTTAATATTGATGACAATAATATCCTGTATGTTTATGTGTGTTTCATGTACTGAAAAATTTTCTTCACACAATGGTGAAAATAATACTGGAAAACTTAATGAAAACAAAAATGAGAATAATACGAATAAATCAGATGAAGGCAAAAATGAAGATAATACAGGCAAATCAGATGAAAACAAAAATGAAGTGAATAACTCGGAAAATATTAGCACAATTAAAGGAACATCAGGGGAAATGAACCAATATATTGATGTTATCAGAGAATATTTTGAAAGTAAAGATGAGTATCATATAAACAACTGGTTAATGATAACGATACCTGTTATCTACTATATTGATAAGACAAATGAGAGCGACATAAAAGTATATGGAGATTTTTGGCAGAACCATTACACAGTATATGAAAATCAATTAAGGGAGCAGGCAGGAGGTGAAAGACCAGGAATCTGCCATATAAAAAAGGAAAGTAATAAGTATATTGTTACCAGCTTTGAAGAAACAATTGATGGAGCATATCTTGAAGAAAATATATTAAAGTATGAAAATGAAATAGATGCTGTATTAAACCCGACGCTTTATGATTTATATATTAATAATGATATAAAAATGGAGGCACTATTGAATACTCAAAATGTAATTTTGTATCAGTATACAACAGAAAACGGATTAGACAACAACTCATACAAAGATAATATGCAAAATATAGTTAAAATAACACTGGTAAAAAAAGTCAAATATAACGGTGATATTTATGTCGATACTGGAGAAGGTTTATATGATTTAAACGATGAGAATGGCGATTTTAAAATTGAAGATGTAGTAGAAGATATAAATCAATGCTCAGAGATTAATGCAACTGATTTTGAAAAATGCACTATAAAAAGTAATATCGGAGGCAATCAAATAGGAGTAGAAATTGATGGAAAATGGCATATTTTTGAAAAATAGTCAGGGAGAGTGTAAAAAATATAATTATTTACTGATTAAACTGATTCTTGATGATAATGTAGTCTATGGAGAAATTGGAGAAAGGCCGGTGGAAGATGAATTTCTTAAGCAGATAGAAGATGCAAGAATTTATGATACAGAGTTTGAATTTGAGTATTATGAAGAATTTATCTCAGATGGAAAAACTGGGAAGTTAAGATATTTTGAAAGGCAAAACAAATGAGAATAGAGAGGAAAAACTGAAATGAAAAAGAAATTTACAAGCATATTGTTACTAATTGCAATGTTAATATTTACATTTGACAGTACATTGGTACATGTTTATGCAAATAAAAAAACAGAAAAGAAAATTTGTGAGAAGTCAGAAAAATTCAATAAGTCAAAGAAAAAAGAATATACAAAAAAGAAAATAGATAATGAGAAAAGAAATAAAACTCATATTATTGATGAAAAGATGGAAGAATATCTAAATGATTCTGGTATATTTGATGATGAGATTTGTAGAATGGACCAAAAGACCATAGATGAAATAAGCCAAAATAAGATTAATGATATACAAGTTGCAACATCATTCTATGAATATAATGAAACTACTAAGAAAACAATATCTAATGAGAGTGAAAGCGATAATGACGTGATAGAAGAATCGGATTTAGTCGAAATTGGGCCGAGTGAAATAAATAAAGTCATTGCTGAAGTATATTTTGATAAAGTTGTTGAAGAAGAAGAATCTGTTTTGGATAAAACGCTAGAGGCAATAGGTATAAAACCAGTTAATGTTTATGCAGGTGTTAATTATGACTATTATTATGATGAGAACAAAAGTTATATGAAAAGGTCAATATTAGTTGTTCCTACAATAATTAATGGCATACAATATTATAAAATATTATGTTATTACGAATGGCTTACAATGCCATTGAATAGGTTGACGGATGTAGCTTGTATTACTTTTGATGCTAATTCTAAGTTTAATAATAATCGGGCAGCTTTCGACAATACTTATGCGAAGGTCACGACAGAATATACAGTGACTGAACGTAGAGAGTTGACGGGTGAACGTTTATGTTACAGTTCAGCCTTCGGTTGAACAATAACGACTTTAGCACCGGCTAGAA
>CAZQRO010000153.1:0-3200 GCA_964595785.1 uncultured Eubacterium sp. | reverse complement strand
TATCGAAACTTATTGTCTGTAGACTTATTGTGTGAATCATTTATACTTACATAGTAAAGTGAGGTAACTATAATGAGTTTAATTCATACATTTGCCACAAACCTTAAAAAATACCGAACACAACAAGGTTATAGCCAAGAAAAATTGGCAGAACTGGCAGGATTACATCGGACATATATAAGTGCCATTGAAAGAGAACAACGAAATATTTCCATTGAAAACATAGAGAAAATTGCTATAGCACTTAATATAGATGCGTTCTTGCTTTTTCAGTAATTATTATTTGGAAGGAGAAATTAATCATGTCAATGTCAAATTCAGACCGTACAGAACATGGAAAAAATGCTCAGGACGGATTGGAAGCAGTTATGCAGCACTGTCTAGAACTTGGATATATTAAATCCATTGTATCTAACTATCGAGTAGGTCTAAACGGCTACCCAGATGACCAACAATTTTATGCTCCATTTTTAATAGAATTACCCGATGGCAAAAAATGGGCAATCTATTCCACTACATCTATGCGAGATCGTTTTAAAGGACAATTATGGGATGCATATTTTCTCAAAAAAATTGATTCATCAATAATTATGGCTTATTTAGTTTATCCAGATGGCTTGGATTCTAAAACTGAAAAACCATTTTTAACCAAAAAATTTGCTATCAATTCTAAAAGTGGATATTATTCTATTGATGATATTCTTTCACAGGATGAATTTAACAACATAATTGAAACCTACGTTTTAGGTACAACCATTAACGGTTCAAACGCAGGAAAACTTGGTAATAAATTCGAAGATAGAGTTGCACACTTACTGAGTTATTCTGCCAACCTACAAAAATGGAAAACTGGTGCTGCTACTTTAGAGGGATTGCATTACAATATTTTTTCATCAATTGTTGAATGTTTTGAATTACCAAAAGATAAAACTGTATCAATTACTGCCACTTCTAATAAAAAAGCAATAGGTCATTTACCTTCAGGTGGTAACCCTAAAACAGATGTGCTTGTTGATGTACAGTTTCTTGATGGAACATCCTCATCATATACAATTAGTTGTAAGAGAAGTTCCGCAAAAGAAGTATCTATTCATGATTATACCGCTGATCAATTTGCTGAAATTCTAGATGAAAATAATGAAGAACTACGTTTATTACTTGAAGGGTTTCAGGCAGCTGGTAGTCTAAGTGCATTTGGTGAGACAAATTGTGATCGATTATCAAAAGTAATAGCGCCTTATGTCAAAAAATTATCGTTATGGGCTTTAGGTGGTGAATATGGGTATGGTAACAAGGACACACAATGGGCTGAGTATATTCTTACATACGATACAACGGATAACACTACTTCCATTCATAGACTTTTAGATTACTACGATGCATTAACCTCCGAAAAACATTCACGTAATTTTGGAACTCCGTTCTCATGGACCTACCCATCTAAACAGCGAGGTAAACGTATTCAATTAAAAAGTAAGATTATCAAATAAATTTAAGGAGCTTCATAATCGAAGCTCCTTTTCACGTGTATTAAATATGTGGTTGTAAGCATAGTACAAATTGTCTTGCAAGTGCACTTGCAAGCAATGGTGGAATTGCATCTCCTATTTGCTCATATTTATCCTGCACTCTATCTCCATGAAATTGTACATATGGTCCTGCAAATTGATACCAATCCGGAAAACTCTGTAACCGAGCAGCCTCTCTTGGAGTAATAGCCCTATTTAATATTGGATGTAATATTTCATCTAAGCAATGCGATGTAACAGTAAAACTAGGTTCATCCCAAATTAGTCTTCTATTTCTGCTTCCGTAAATTGTATTCGGAAACAAGTGCCTATATTGATCTATTTGTCCTGATTCCGTTAATTGCTCAAATGTTGAACGCATCGTTTCTCTCTCTGGAATTAAGGCTAATAAATCTTGTTTACGCCTAATATGTCCTGGTCCCTTATGCACAGTTACGGTATGTTCCGAAAACAAATTTTGCTCTTCTAAATAATGTGGAACTTGTGAATAAATTCCATCGTTATCATAATGCCCCCTTATTATAGATATAAATCTTCTCTGATTATCTGAGACATATTCCTGTAGTTGCATATATGGAATTAAATCTCCGCCTTCCCCCATTCCGACTCTAGGTAGGTCTGATATTGCATCTTCGACAGTTACATATGGATGTTCTCGATTAGGACCATATGTTTTTTCTGGATAAACAAACTCTACATCATCTAAATCTCTTCTAATTGCAACCAAAAAAAGTCTTTCTCTTGCCTGTGGAACACCATAATCGCACGCTTTAAGCAATATTTCATTCTGATTTCTGGAAATTAATCTATATCCCGGTTGTATATTTTGATCTTCGAAAGTATCACAGATATAATTAAACATTCCACCTCTGACCCCCTCAGCATTTCGCTTAGAGAACATTCCCTTTACATTTTCAAAGAGAATAGCTTTCGTATTAACAGTTCTAGAAATTCTCAAAATATTACTAAACAAATCATCTCTTTCATCTCCAAGAGTTCTTGTTCCTGCAAGACTAAAGCTTTCACATGGTGCTCCACCAGAAACAACGTCAACTGTTTCATCTACAGAGTCTATTCCATATCTAGCCAATAATAAATGCCTAATCATATCGCTATCTACAAGATTTATATCTCCATGTATTAACAATGTCCTTGTGCTTTCTTGCATGAATCCATTAAGATATTCTTCGTTCGTACCATTTTCATTTACATACTCTGAAAGATGTAATACCTCAGCATTATGACTTACAGAATATGTTTCTACTGTCGTATCTGTCCATTCTACCGCTATAAGGGGTAAAATCCCTGCCCATTTAAAACCAGTGCATAACCCTCCTGGACCTGAAAACAAATCTATACTAACCAGATTAAAATGCTCATTTTGCATTCTTTCTATGAGACTATTATTCATTCTAGTATTCCTCTCCTTCTGGCTTTATTTTATTCTTCTTAATTATTTTATTCGCTTCGATCAACGCAGTACGTCTAACAAATTCACTATATGTAGCATATGCCTCTAATTCAGCTGCTTTTTTAAATTTTTTCAATTCGTCTTCGCTAACACGAATGCTAATAGAAACCGTCTTTTTCATATCATACCTCCACTACTATAGTGTACCAATTGTGTGCAACATTGTCAATACTTTGCCCGGCAGAAATAGTGTGTTTTTA
>CAZQRO010000152.1:0-3256 GCA_964595785.1 uncultured Eubacterium sp. | reverse complement strand
ACTTTTTATTATAGATTTAAATTAAGGATTGTTCATCCATAACTTGTACTATTTATATTCTAACACTAGGAGGCTTTTATATTGACCTCATTTACCCAGCATTTTCTGTTCTCTGGACGTAAGATTAGAAGTAGCATCAAACATACTGATTTGTTATGATATAAAGTTTTTTTGAAAAAGACATATGAAATCCTCCTTTACGACACTTCAATTATATCATATCTGAAGGTAATATATTAAATTTTCAAGGTTCAAACCGCACATTTATTGGGCAACTCATTCCATACAGTTATACTTATCTATGTATACCAGTTAATTCATCTATTTCAGAAATATTAATTTCCTTGCAGTTATATGTTTTATCATTTATTTTTATTGTTACATCATCTATAATTATAAATGTTTCTAACTGATTATCATTACTATCCATAGCTATTATTTTGTATATCCAGCCTTTTCTATTATCTAAACTCTTATTTCTTTTTACTTTTTCATCAAACATTTCGCAAACTAAATTAACATCATTATCATCCGTTATTTTCACACTATCATTTTTAAACCGTACAACAAAATAATCAATCGCTTCTTTATTATTTAAAATCGTAACGTATGATTTTCTTTCACTATTTTTAATCATCAAACTAATTATCATCCCACCAATTAATATTATTATAACTAAACTTACTAATAATTTTCTTTTCATTTATTTTATACCCAGCCTTTCTACAAATTTTGAGAATTATTTTTGGCGCTACTACATTTATCGACATACACTATAAGATATCTCTCAAGAAATTCTAACAAAACATAGATATCACTTATTTATAAATATATTGACAGCCATCAACATAATACAAATTTATATTTACATCTCTATTTCCCCAACCATCATTTATTTTTACAATATTAATAAAACCAAGTGTCTTATTGTAAACAATGGTATAGCCTGTGCCTACCACCCAATGATCCCCATATGTATCACTTCCAGTCAATCCAACAATTACCGGTCTGTCATTCTTTATATGCTCTCTAATTTTGTTAAATACATCCATTGAATTTTTTCCCTGTAATGGACGAAACCGATATAAAATATTTAAATCAGATAAATAACTATTCAACCCTTTTTTAAGTTCATTATATGTGGTACCAGTACCTAAATAGTTGTCAACTAAATAATTTATTAATTTTTTCCCATCAGATGTCTCATGAGATGATCTAATATAATACGAATTAACATAATCATTAAAATATCTCAAAAGTATCGCTACTGCTACCGCACCACATCTTCCATCAGGATTATAATTATACGCCATTGTATCATGCTTTAATTTTTTTTCTTCATATACACCTTCTGAAAAACTCGGAAGTAAATCGGTCGCTAATTTTGTTGCACCTTCCTTATTGTTCTTTCCTGATTCTTTTATACTAAATTCTATATCGTCAACTTCTGTTGTCTCACCTGTAATACAGTTTTCAGCAGTTGTACTATCTATTTTTTCATATAAAGATAAGACATCACTATAATAATACTTTTTACCATTTACTAAGTTTATCTTTGATTCTTCTAGTGAATATTCTATAAAATCAGAACCATCTGCATTTACAATTACATATCCACCATTGCTTAACTCGTAATAATATGCAATTATCTCATTTTCATTATTATATAATGGTGTAGCCGAATTAGTCAAAACTGATATATTAATATCTCCATATTCATTTATGTCTTCGGCATAAATAGTTTGATTCTGAAATATTACAAATATTGACAGAAACGCTGTCACCATTACAATCATAAATTTCTTCATACATAAATTAATTGTTTTTTTTTCTTTCATTTTCCCTTACCTTATATAATAATCAAAAAAATTATTATTACATATTCCTCGTATTATAGTAGTAGTGTTTATAGTCCCTCTCCAATGACTGTATGCTATACTTTTATAGATACTGTGGATTGGTTATCACTTCCTACCACATAATGTTTTAAGAAAAACTCCAATCATAGTCTATTTGTATATTTGTTAATCAGTTAGATACTGCATTACGATTTATTTAGAACGAGGTTACAATCGCAGAGAGTACCCATGGGTTCCAAACAGTATCAATTACATTTAAAGGAGTATCGCTATGATATACGTATGAATCAATGTTGCCAAGGATAAGCATGATTGCTTTATCACTAATTCAGATAGTGAGGTGCTGTTTAAATCATTCACCATTCCAAACAACCTAAATGGTTTTGATGAACTCTATCAGAAGATTTCATCTGTTACCGATGATTTAACTAAAGTAAAATCATGGCTAGAGACCACTAGACACTACAGTTATAACATCTTAGAATCTCTTCTTGATAAAGGTATGACCACCTTTGTTATCAATCCATTACAGACCAATTTTCACAGAAAAAGTCTTAGCCTTAGAAAGACGAAAACGAATAAAGTTGATGCCCATATGATTGCTACAACGCTTATGCCTGATGTGTACTTGAAATCCTACTCAGACACATCTTATTACAACGATGAATTGAAGTCACTAACTCGTTATCACTTTGATAAAGTACAAGAATGCGCGAACTCAAAACATTGATTTCTAGGTTTGTAACAATCTTTTTTCCTAAGTTAGAGAAACCAGTTTCGACACTTCACATGGTATCTGTTTATGCGCTTCTTTCCAAATTTTCAAGTGCATCTGCCATTGCTGATGCTCACCTTACACAACTGACTAATCTTTTATCCATTACCTCTAAGTGGCACTATGGCAATGATACCTCCATTCTTTTTCGCGAAACGACCAGAAGTTATATCGGCTCTAATATGCCAGCAAAATCTCTGGAGTTGAAACATACCATAAAGCTCATTTAGGAAATAACTACTGAAATTGATGAGATTGAAACTGAAATCAAAACCATCATGAATGAGAGCAATTCTCCAATACTTTCTATCCCTGACATAAACTATCGCATGGGTGCAATAATTATTGCTGAAATCAGCGATTTTAGAAGATTTGATTCTCCTGATAAGATACTCACTCATTAAGCCGTTTAAATTCACATATGACTAAATGACTTCTAACTGCTATTCTATAAATTTGTTTTTTTGTTAAAAACAACATTAGCATCATTTTTCGAGTCAACTACATATTTATATTTCGGAACATGGTATCACAAATTTTCATTTTTGTCAATCATCATGGATCTTCTTCAGCGGTGAGGAATGAAATTTTTTTCTTCCTCACCAAAATCAATATTTTCATA
>CAZQRO010000151.1:0-3266 GCA_964595785.1 uncultured Eubacterium sp. | reverse complement strand
CTATCGGCAGAGTGGAACGTGGTGAACGGGCACCATCCGCTGAATTTATGCTCCGGATTGCAGCATATTTTAATCTGCTGGTAGAAGATGTTTTTAAGTTGGAAGAGCATTGATTGTCAGTGCCCTTTTTACTATATCACAAGTTCTAAAAAAATTCTTCAACATTTTCCAAGCCCTTTGTATTATGATGACCTTTAGCTATTCCTGTTATCAGCTTACATTAACTATTTTTGCATTGGAGGTGGCTTATGCAACAAATCTCTGAATATCCATTTCCAACCCATCTAATTTAATCAAAATCTTTATAGTTTCTTCGATTAACCTCCATCTGATGGTTCTGATACCAAGCAAATGCTTCTTTCAGACCATCTTTCATGGACGTTGTTTCCTGCAAAATCTGGTTCTGTCTTTCCACATCTAAAATGTATTCATATTCATTGAAACAGAAATACTCTCTATGGGATATATTCTCATAGATATTTCGGAATGTAACTTTTCTTCCTGCTACCTCATAACAAATCGTTACCCATTCTTTGATGGTAATTCCGTCTTTATTACCCACATTAAAGATATGCTTTTCTGGTCGTTGTACCAGAAGCTCATCAATCATCCTGCACAAATCTCCCACATAAAAGAATTGAAGTTTCATCTCTCCATCTTCTGGAAGATTGAATGTTTTTCCTGACAATGCGCAATCAAATACGAAGGCCTCTCGGTACACATTATTCATCGGACCATACAGATATGGTGGTCTTAAAATATATGCATCCTTATCTAATTTCAGTAATGTATGCTCTGCCTCAATCTTGTTGATTCCATAGTTTCCCCAAATGGAATTCTTACCAAGTGCTGCTTCTTCTAAAAAAGGCTGCATGGTGGTCTCTGGATAAACAGCACTAGAACTAATTAAGACATAATCATCATAACTATAAAGTGCTTCTCTAAGACATTCAATATCCTCTCTGGTATATGCGGTATCCACAACAAGATTAAAGTGAATTCCTTGTAACAGGTCCCCTATCTTATGACGATCTGCTTCAATCAGATATACCCCCTCTGACTGTGTTCTTGTATTTCTATTTAGCACATACACTTCATATCCATTTGCCACATAATGTTCTGCGAGATATCTGCTCACAAATACAGTTCCACCAGTTATCAATACCTTTTTCATAGCACTCTTATTCTCCTTTTAATTCTTTCATTATCTTTTTAAAACGTTCGTTTTCTGATTTCAGATTTTCCATAGCTTCAAACTTTCTCTTCTCATCAAAAACACGTTTATAAAATTCTTCTTTCCATTCATAAGTAATGTCTGTATTTTCTTTTCCTTTATACCCATTTAAAAATTGTACATCATCTATCTTGAATAAGTCAAATACTTCTTCACAAATTGTTCCAGGATATAATTCTTCTGTACACCAAAGTGTATGGTATACTTCTTTCTCTTTCTTATATTCTTTTACTTTCCGAACAAAGAATTCCCAGTCCATCGTTGTTTTATTTAAAAATGTATGGATATCCAGGTACTTATATAACTTTAAATCATCGCCTTCAATAATCTTATACATCATCGTTGCCTCTCTGAAATGATGAATACATAAAAATATCAGGAAATCATTTTTTTCCAGTGTACGAATGTGAAAGTCTTCCTTCTCAAGCTGCACGGTCCTCTGTAACATTATACCTGCACTTTCCCCACTTTTTCCATTTTCCAGTTTGAAATTAATATCTATTTCATGTACAGGGAAATTCTCATCATCCATTTTTTTCACATATGGAAATGTTTCATATGTATTCAGTCTTGCAAATAATATTTCTTTCTTTGTTGCCGGTATAATTTCTCCATTTTTAAATATTCCCTGTATATATCCCATGGCTTTTAATATTTTATCCACTTTTCCAAGGTCTCTTTCTCCTACGAGAATATCTGTATCATTTGACATTCTCTCTCCAAATTCATAATAAATAGTATTTAGAACAGAACCTTTTAAAAACGCAAATGAAATTTCTTCCTCTTCAAATCTTTCATTAATTTTTGAGATTTCCTCGCAATGTAATTTTGCTCTTTTATACATATTTTCGAATGCAGAACGTAGATTGAACATTGCACGACGTGGAAATGCATTAACATTAAGATTGTTCCGATATGCAACACCGTTTAACCGATTATAAAATACAATTCCAATATATAAAGGCCATTCCATTTCATAAGACTGAATAATCTCGGACAAATAATCCATTTCATCCTTTTCCAAATCTCTTCTGGTGCTTAATAAAACTGCCTGTTCTGCTGTTTTGTATTTCTTGATTTTATCTAATACTTCCTTACTCATTTCCTATCCTTCCTTCTTCCTGTTAATTCCATGAATCATTGTTTCATCAATCTCATATGTCAGTAAATCATCCCTCAGAGAATAGACATTGAGTGCATCTGCATATGTTTGTAATAACTTCCTCATAACATCTTTTGAACACTCATCTGCATTAAAATCTCCATCCTGATTATACTGGTAAAACATGATATATTTAATCACACAGTCTGCTTTTATTTCATAATTTAAATCTACCGGATCTAGATTTGTACAGCCTTTAATTTTCATATATTTTAATTTTTCATTTTTTTTACAGACATAGCAGTATAGTTTTGGAGAAGATCCACGACATTTTGCGTGATGCCTGTACAAAGACCGCCCTGCTTTCTTACTTTCTTCCAAAGCTGTTGCAAATACTTTGCGGAATACTCGGAATTAAGCAATACATGGAACTCGTCAATATAGAGCCATGTTGCTTTGCCATTCTTTCCATTCTCCACAATTCTCTGCTGGATGGACTCCATCATAACAAGCATTGTAATCGGACTAAGCTCCGTTCTCTGCTTCGTATCTCTGCTATTCTTTGATCTGCTATAGCCGATACTCTAACTACTGAATACAGTATCAAATAACTGCCTGTAATAAGAACTATAACGAGGACTTCAATTAGCACTTTGCTCATATAATCTCTTCCTTTCAAAACAAAAAGTAGGACTATATCAGCCAGACGGAATATTTCCGTGTTAAATGCTAATTTAGTCCTACCTAAATAAAATCTATTAAATTGTCACCTCACTTGGGTGCACGAACCACACTCAGGTCATGACTCCTGAATTGTTGATGCAATGTTTGGATTTCGGTTTGATTTGTCAGCGCTGCCTTATCTACCGATAAAATGGTATAAAAATAAGGACTAAATTAGTGCTAACCCCTTGATTTTACTGGGTTTCT
>CAZQRO010000150.1:0-3280 GCA_964595785.1 uncultured Eubacterium sp. | reverse complement strand
TTTTGCATTAAAAAACTATATGTATAATTTTCGCTTCCTCCGCTTGCATCTGCGGTTATTGTTACGTCTTCTCCAACTGCTATTTTTGAAACACTGCTGTTTGCCGTTATTGTAAGTGTTTGTACATTTTTATTTACGGTTACATTTATCGCACTGCTTCTTATGACAGTTCCGCTGCTGTCTCTTGCTTCTGCATAAAATACTCTGTTTCCGCTGCTTGTGGCTGTCCATATAAGCGTATTAGAATTATTGAAATCCGAGAATCTATGCCATTCATTAGTATCTGTATTTTGTATTAAAAAGCTATAGGTATAACCTCCGCTTCCTCCAAATGCCACTGTAGATATCTTTACTTTTTCACCTTGAATTATATTATTTGTACTGACTGCAGCAATAATAGAATACTTATCTGAAGCTGAATATATTTTTTTGTATGCAGTACCATTTGCTACTGAATTCAGAATCATATTCTCTGTATCTATCCAATATGTAAATTCTGTATTTCTGCTCAAATTAAATTTGGCAGAAGACCTGTTTATCACTTGGGTAATCTCTGTACCAAGTATTATATTGTCTCCAATTGATATAACCGTATCCGGCAGTTCCAATATTCCTGTTAGTCCCTTACAATTTAAAAAGACTGCCGTTCCAATATATCGTATACCCGGTTTAATGCTAAGGGTTCCGTTAAGTCCAATACATCCCGAAAATGCATATCCGCCAATTCTGCTTACATTCTCTGGAATTATTAACCTTCCACTCAGACCGCTGCATGCACGAAAAGCATATGCTCCTATCTCATTAAGTTTAACAGGCAATACTAAACCTCCCCTTAATGAATAACATCCATCAAATGCAAAATCTCCAATATAGCTAACTCCTGCCGGAATTGATAATGTCCCGCTTAAATTACTGCAATTGGTAAATGTTCCATTTTCAATTTTTGTCAAAGATGTTGGCAGCTGCAATGAACCAGCCAGACTTTTGCACCCTGAAAATGCATTTGAGCCTATTTCAGTTACACTATTCGGAATTATAAGATTTCCTGTTAAACCGCTGCAATTTAAAAATGCTCCATTCCCAATCGTTTTGATTCCTGATGGTATTGTTATTGTTCCATTAAACCCACTACAGCCTGAAAATACATTACCGCTAATACTTGTTAATCCATTCGGAATCACAAGATTTCCGGTTAAATGTTCACAACCTGAAAAAGCACCTGTCTCAATACTTGATATATTCTTAGAAATAGAAAGTGTCCCATTAAAATTTTTACAGTTTGAAAATGCATTTGATTGAATAATCGTTACTGAATTTGGTATTGTAAGATTTCCTGTAAATCCACTGCAGCCTGAAAATGCATAATCGCCTATAATTTTAACTCCTTCTGATATTGTTAAGACATTATTAAAACCTATGCATTTATAAAATGCATAATTTTCAACTTCACTGACTTTCGAAGGAATTAAAAGACTTCCGCTAAAACCGGTACAATTTTTAAATGCACTATTTCTTATCTTTAATAAATTAGCCGGTAAAATAAGTTTTCCCGATAAGCCGCTGCAATTCTCAAATGCACTTTCTCCTATTTGGGTTACAGTTGATGGTATTGTCAGATTTCCTGTAATCCCCTTACAATTATAGAATGCATATGATGAAATTCCTGTAATTCCCTCTTGTATTACTAATTTTATGTTTCCTGATTTACAATATTTACTCCATTCCGGGATATTACCCTGATTATCATAAACCTCAGGCATATCTCCGCTTCCTGACACTGTCAGGATATTCTCCTTTAAAGTAACGGTAATTTTACTATTTAGTGCCCATGTATAAGTATCCGCTGAATATGCGTTTTTTACAAAAAACAGAGTAATTATTCCTGTAAATAACACTAAAAAAGTTAAAATTACATTGATTTGTTTTAAATTTCTTTTTTCTTTCATTTCTCACTCTTTGCTCCTTCTCTTGTTCTTTAATAAATAAATTAAACATTTGCCTGTATTGGTACATATATTATTTTGTCGTAGAACTTTTTGTTTTTAACGCCAACTTCAATATTATTCCTCTATCTGACATAAATCAATATTTTTTTATCGACAAAATTCGACATTTGCAAATTAGCCGCCATAGATAAAGCATAGCTAACTCTATGCAGACTCTATCGCGGCTGACAATTTTCTCAATCCTAATACTTATTAATTATTTTCTATTTCATCTTTCTTATTAATTATTTTCTATTTCATCTTTCTTATTACTCATTTTCTATTTCATTTGTTATTATTGCTCCTTCTTATATTGCAGACTTCCCTGCTCATAATTTTATTACGACAAAAATTCCTCCAGCACCTCGCTAATCACTAATTCCTTATCCTCCTTCGGAAGTTCCTTACGTTCTGTATTATTCTCCTCCTTTAATAATTTTTCACAATCTTCAGTTAATGGCTGCACACCGGATGACTTTTTATTAGAAATATCATTTATCCTGACATCTTCTATATAATTATCAATATTACTCTTTTCACCATTTTTCTCATTACCACTTTTTGTTTCTTCATTTTCCACTAACTTCACATACTCTCTCGGATTACAGAGGTAATTTACCACTTCATCTAATATTACTTCCCGTTTATAATCCAGTGCTGCAACTTCATCCCATAATTTAAGTACACCATAGAATATCAATGGAACAAATGTATATACTGCTGCCTCCTGTATTACCTCAGAAATCAAAAAACCCTCTCTGTTAACTCCTGAAAATATAATCATATCCATTAATGCACCCACAATCAGACACACTAATACTGCCACATTTCCATAATGATTCAATTTATCAAGATGTATTCCGAATTTTTTCCATTTATGTATTTCACTTTTAACATAGAATTCCGGATTATTAATCTTCTTTCCGGACTTAACGTCCTCACTGTACTTATCAAGAATCCCTTTTACCATCGTATTATATCTGAAGCACTGGCTGTTAATTAAATCAATTACCCCATCATAGCATAAACTGCACACGGTCTTGCATACAAATGCTATCAGCAATGCTATTGTCATCAATATAATTACTCCGCCACTTCCAACCATTTTCTCCAAATAAATCATTTACTCCTCCATTCCACGTATTACACATTTATTCAATCGTTTTTCTAATTGAACTCCTGCACTCCCCATGATTTTCATTTTAGATTATGTTACCACATTGCCGCCATAAATAAAATATATAACATGAAAAATCGTTCTTAGATTTTCGACAATAATTTTTGACATATATGTT
>CAZQRO010000149.1:0-3286 GCA_964595785.1 uncultured Eubacterium sp. | reverse complement strand
CAGTTGATAATGCTAAGATGATAGCCGGTAAGATGATGTTTGGAATGCAGGTTGACGAATTGGACGAGATGGCTTCTTCAGCCTTAAGTGAATTAAGTAATATGATTCTGGGTAATACGGCAACGTTATTTTCTACCCAGAATATTCGTATTGATATAACACCGCCATTAGCAATGCTTGGAACACAGTTACACATTACATCTGATGCACAGGCACTTAAAGTACCGCTTGTGTATGAAGGAAACGAATGTGTGAGTTTGTATATTTGCGTTACTAAGGATTAAAAAATACTTGCATTGTAAGAAATATGGTGATATACTAACAAAAGACATAATGATTTTGATATAGAGAGTGGGCGCAAGTCCACTCTTTAATGTTAGTTTGGCAAAAATATTTAAGGAGTGATTAGGCAGATATGTCAAAAAGAGATTTATATGAATTAAAAACGGAAGAGCTGGTTATGCCGCTTATTAATCAAAACAACTTTGAACTGGTAGATGTGGAATATATTAAGGAAGGCAGTAACTGGTACTTAAGAGTGTATATTGATAAGTTAAATGGCATTAATGTAGATGATTGTGAATTAATCAGCAGGGCATTGAGTGATTTGTTAGATAAGAATGACTTTATTGATGATGCCTATATATTAGAAGTGAGTTCACCGGGACTTGGAAGACCACTTAAAAAGGATAAGGATTTAGAAAGAAGTATTGGAGAAGATGTAGAAATAAAACTCTATAAAATGAAAGATGGAACGAAAGAATACAGAGGATTTCTTAAATCATATAATAAAGAAGAGATAGTAATAGAAGATGAGGACGTTGAAATTACATTTAAACGCAGTGAGATAGCATTACTAAGACTTGCGTTTGACTTTTAATATACATTTTAAATTATAAAAGGAGATTAGAAAGATGAACAAGGAATTAATTGAATCATTAGAGGTTTTAGAGAAAGAGAAGGATATTAATAAAGAAGTGCTTTTTGAAGCAATTGAGAATTCATTATTGATGGCATACAAGAATCATTTTGGCAAATGCGATAATGTTGTAGCAACAGTTGACAGGGAAACCGGAGATTTTAAGATTACGGCTGACAAACAGGTTGTGGAAAATGTGGAGGATGCATCTTGTGAGATTTCTTTAGATAAGGCTAAGGAATTAGATCTTAACTGTGAATTAGGTGATGTTATTAAAGTTGATGTTAAGTCTAAGGAATTTGGCAGAATTGCAACACAGAATGCTAAGAATGTAATTCTTCAGAAGATTAGGGAAGAAGAAAGAAAAGTGGTATTTGATCAGTATTATGCTAAGGAAAAAGATATAGTTACAGGTATTGTACAGAGAGTTAATGGTAAAAATATCAGTATAAATCTTGGTAAGGCAGATGCAGTTCTTCTTGAATCTGAACAGGTCAAGACAGAGACATTCATGCCTACAGAGCGTATTAAATTATATGTATCAGAAGTTAAGGAAACACCAAAGGGACCAAAGATTATTGTTTCAAGATCTCATCCGGATCTTGTTAAGCGTTTATTTGAAGCAGAAGTTGCAGAAGTGAGAGATGGAACAGTTGAAATAATAAGTGTTTCAAGAGAACCAGGAATCAGAAGTAAGATTACAGTTAAATCTAATAATAAAAATGTAGACCCATTAGGTGCATGTGTAGGATTAAATGGTGCCAGGGTTAATGCAATTGTTAATGAATTAAGAGGAGAGAAAGTAGATATTGTTCCTTATAGTGATAATGCGGCTGTTTATGTTGAAAATGCACTAAGTCCGGCAAAAGTTGTATCTGTAATTGCAGATGATTTAGCTAAAACAGCAAAAGTCATTGTTCCTGATTGCCAACTATCATTAGCAATCGGTAAAGAAGGTATTAATGCAAGACTTGCAGCAAAACTCACAGGATTCCGAATTGACATAAAGAGTGAATCACAGGCTAAAGCTCTTAGTGAAAATTAGTCAGAAAAAAGCAGGTGTATATATGAGTGTAACAAAAAAGATACCAATGCGTCAGTGTGTGGGATGTGGAGAGATGAAACCTAAGAAAGAACTTATAAGGGTTCTTAAAACATCAGAAAATGAAATAATTATAGATAAAACAGGCAAGAAAAATGGCAGAGGTGCATATATATGTTCTTCCGGGGAATGTTTAGAAAAAAGCATTAAAAATCATGGACTTGAGCGTTCATTTAAAATGAAAATAGATGAGCAGATATATGATTTACTTAGAGGAAGCATATAGTAAGGATTAGAAAGGAAGTGTCAGATATGCAAAATAAAGTATTATCCATGATAGGCCTTGCTACGAAGGCAGGTAAAGTGGCAAGCGGAGAATTTTCAGTAGAGAAAGCTGTCAAATCCGATAAGGCATATCTTGTAATAGTAGCAGAGGATGCATCTGATAATACCAAGAAGATGTTTACAAATATGTGTACATTTTACAAGGTCCCGATATATTTCTATGGAAATAAAGAGATGCTTGGCAATGCTATGGGCAAAGAAACAAGAGCTTCTTTAGCGTTGCTTGATACAGGATTTTCAAATGCAATCGTGAATAAAATAAATACAGAACAAAAATAATGGAGGTAGAAGAATGGCAAATATAAGAGTATATGAACTTGCTAAACAGCTTGGTTTAGATAATAAAGTATTAAAACAGATATTGTCAGATAATGGAATAGAAGTAAAAAGTCATACCAGTTCAATAACGGAAGAAGAGGCTAACATAGCAAGAAAGGCAGTTCCTAATAATTCTGGCAATAAAACTACTACACAGCAGAATAATCCGGAAAAGAAACAGGAAGAAAATAAGAAAAAGACAGAAGAAACAAATAAAGATGAGAATAAAGAAACAAAATCTCATATTACGCAGGTATATAATCCTCAAAATAGCGGAAATAGAAATAATAATAGGAAAAACAATAATAATGGTGTAAACCAGAATAACAACAACCGTAATAATAACGGTGTACACCAGAATAACAACAATCGTAATAGTAATGGTGCAAACCAGAATAACAATAATCGTAATAATAATGGTGCAAATCAGAATAACAATAATCGTAACAATAACGGTGCAAACCAGAATAATGGCAATCGCAGCAATAATGGTGTAAACCAGAATAACTCTAATCGTAACAATAATGGTGTAAATCAGAATAATAGCAACCGTAACAATAATGGTGTAAATCAGAATAATAGCAACCGTAACAATAATGGTGTAAATCAGAATAATAACAACCGTAATAATAATGGTGTAAATCAGAATACCCATAACCGTA
>CAZQRO010000148.1:0-3419 GCA_964595785.1 uncultured Eubacterium sp. | reverse complement strand
ATGTATTATTAGTATTTGGTTCACATTCAATCAAAGTTCCTGATGTTAAGGCTAAGGCTCTTATTGAAGGTGATTATATTGATAAGACAGTAGTTATGGGTGTAAGACCTGAAGACTTCCATGATGAAGAAGTATTTATTGATACAAGACAGGATAGTGTTATTGAAGCAACTATCAGATTATATGAAATGCTCGGTGCAGAAGTATTCTTATACTTTGATATCGAACAGTTCAACTGTACAGCAAGAGTTAACCCTCGTACAACAGCAAGACCTGGCGATACAATTAAGATTGCTATTGATACATCAAAGTTACATATCTTTGATAAAGATACGCAGCTGGTTATTGCAAACTAGTATTTTATAATCCAAATATTGAAATATATGTGAATTTTTGAGGAAATGCATAAAAAATATGCATTTCCTCTTTTATTTTTCGTGAAAATAGTTTAATATAACTATATCTGATAAAAAAACATGGGAGTGAAGCGAATGATATCAAATCAAATTCTTCTAAATACGATAGAAGGACTTAAAAACATAACCAGGATTGATATGTGTGTCATGGATACGGAAGGCAAAGTATTAGCGGCTACATTTGCAGGAGCAGAGTCAAATGAAGAAGCGGTATTAGCTTTTGTGGATTCACAGGCAGACAGTCAGGTGGTTTCGGATTTTCAGTTTTTTAAAGTGAGTGAGGACAGCCAGTTAGAATATATCTTACTTGCTAAAGGAAGTACAGATGATGTGTATATGGTGGGAAAAATGGCAGCATTTCAGATACAGAATCTGCTAGTTGCATACAAAGAACGTTATGACAAGGATAATTTTATTAAGAATCTTCTTCTTGATAATATGCTTTTGGTAGACATTTATTCAAGAGCAAAGAAACTTCATATTGAAACTGATGTCAAGAGAGTGGTATTCATTATTGAAACAAAACATGAAAAGGATACTAATGCATTAGAGACTATCAGGGGATTGTTCTCAGGTAAGACTAAGGATTTCATTACAGCAGTAGATGAGAAGAATATAATACTTGTCAAAGAAGTTGCAGAAGGTCAGACATATTCAGATATGGATAAGATAGCGAACACACTTCTTGATATGTCTAATTCTGAAGCTATGGCTAAAGTTAATATTGCCTATGGTACAATTGTAAATGATATTAAAGAAGTATCGAAGTCATTTAAGGAAGCTAAGCTTGCACTAGACGTTGGAAAAATTTTCTATAGTGACAAGAAAGTGATAGCTTATAACAGACTTGGAATTGGACGGCTTATTTACCAGCTTCCAATGCCGCTTTGCAAGATGTTCATTAAGGAAATATTTGATGGCAAGTCACCGGACGAGTTTGATGATGAGACTTTGTCAACAATTAATAAATTTTTTGAAAACAGCCTGAATGTTTCAGAGACATCTAGACAGTTATATATTCATAGAAATACTTTGGTATACAGGCTTGACAAGTTACAGAAGACAACTAATCTGGATTTGAGGGTTTTTGATGATGCAATAACATTTAAGATTGCATTGATGGTTGTTAAATACATGAAATATATGGAAAGTATGGACTATTAATGTAAGTTATTGTAGAATATCA
This sequence comes from uncultured Eubacterium sp., assembly GCA_964595785.1. Classification (GTDB taxonomy): domain Bacteria; phylum Bacillota; class Clostridia; order Lachnospirales; family Lachnospiraceae; genus Bovifimicola. Next base: position 1,817 of record CAZQRO010000148.1, on the reverse strand, counting down.
GTGTTACAAAATTAGAAAATTTAAAAAGTCTTGCAGCAGTTTTTTGCAAGACTTTTTAAAAGGATTTAGAAAGTTGAGGAAACTTGTATGATAGTATTAGAAGATGTGAGTAAATCATATTCTACAGGTGCACCTGCAATTAAAAATATAAGTTTGAAAGTTGAAGAGGGAGAATTTGTTTTTATTGTCGGTAACAGCGGTTCAGGAAAATCTACTTTAATAAAGCTTTTGCTTAAAGAGTTAGAGCCAACCAGTGGAAAGATATATGTTAATGGTAAATTTTTAAATAATATTAAAAGAAGAAAAATCGCAGAACACAGAAGAGGAATCGGAGTTGTATTCCAGGATTTCAGACTGCTTAGAGATAGAAATGTATATGATAATATTGCTTTTGCACAGCGTGTTGTAGAGACTCCTGCAAAAGTTATCAGAAGAAGAGTACCGGCTATGCTTTCGCTAGTGGGATTGTCAGAGAAATATCGTTCATTTCCAAAGGAATTATCAGGTGGTGAACAGCAGAGGGTTGCATTGGCAAGGGCACTTGTAAATAATCCTTCAATTCTTTTAGCAGATGAGCCTACAGGTAACTTAGACCCTAAGAATTCGTGGGAAATTATGAAACTGCTTGAGGAGATTAATAAGCGCGGAACTACTGTTTTAGTAGTTACACATAACAGAGAAATCGTAGACGCCATGAATAAGCGTGTAATTACTATGCATAAGGGCGTTATACTTAGTGATGAGAAAAAAGGTGAATACATTTATGAAGGTTAGTACATTTGGATATAATTGTGGACAAGGCATAAAGAATATAAAGAGAAACAAACTGTTTTCATTGGCATCAGTTGGAACTATTGCGGCATGTATTTTTTTGATGGGAATTTTCTATGCAATTATTGCTAATTTCCAGTATATGGTCAAGGAAGCAGAGAACTCAGTATGTGTAACAGTATTTTTTAATGATGATACCACAGAGGAACAGATACAGCAGATAGGTAATAAGATTAAGAAAAGGGTAGAGGTATCAGAAATTAATTATACATCTGCCGAAGAAGCATGGGAAGAATTCAGTAAACAGTATTTTAAGGACGACCCTGATTTGGCAGATGGATTCAGAGATGATAATCCGTTGGCTAAATCTTCAAACTATGAGATTTATTTAAATGACCTGACTATGCAGGATGCTTTGGTCTCGTATTTAAAATCACTTGATGGTGTGAGGAAGGTTAATGATTCACCGGTAACCGCTAACACATTAACAGATTTTGCAAAGATGGTAGGATATATATCCGCAGCAATTATTATCATTTTGTTAGGTGTTGGAATTTTCCTTATAAGCAATACGGTCATGATAGGTATTACAGTCAGAAAAGAAGAAATTCGGATTATGAAGTTAATCGGTGCAACAGATTTCTTTGTAAGAGCCCCTTTTATAGTAGAGGGTGTTATTATCGGACTTGTTGGTGCTATTTTACCGGTATTAATATTAATGGCAATATATCAGAAGGTTATTACATATCTGATGTCACAGTTTCAGTCATTTACAAGCCAGATTTCATTTATCAGTTCGTCACATATTTTCTCGGTTATTTTACCGATGGCATTACTGGTAGGTGCAGGAATAGGATTTATGGGTAGTATGATAACAATCAGAAAACACCTTGATGTGTAAGTTGAAAGGAATGGTCAATTTGAAAAAAAAATTATTAGGACTTGCCTGTATGCTTATTGCGGCGACTATGATTATCAGTGTTGCTGAACCTTTAAAAGCTACTAGCATTGATGATGAGAAAAAGAAGCAGGAAGAGTTAGAGAAT
>CAZQRO010000147.1:0-3455 GCA_964595785.1 uncultured Eubacterium sp. | reverse complement strand
ATTTGTCAACAAGTTTTTTCATTTTCTTTTATATTTTTTGTTGCCATTGTTTGTTGCCATTTTTCGACTATATTTCTATATCTAATTCTACAGGACAATGATCCGAACCCATTATCTCTGTATGAATCCTTGCATCAATCAATTTATCCTTTATTTTTTCTGACACCAGAAAATAGTCAATACGCCATCCGGCATTTTTTACTCTTGCGCTAAATCTATATGACCACCATGAATATACGTCTGTTACATTCGGATAAAAATACCTATAAGTATCAATAAATCCTGCATCAATAAGCTGGCTGAACTTTTCACGTTCCTCATCTGTAAATCCTGCATTCTTTCTATTCGTCTTTGGATTCTTTAAATCTATTTCTTCATGTGCTACATTCATGTCGCCACATACAATTACAGATTTTTTCTCTTCTAATCTTTTTAAATAATTTCTAAAATCTTCTTCCCATTGCAGCCTGTAATCTAATCTTGCCAATTCCGACTGTGAATTGGGTGTATATACTGTTACAATATAATATTTATCGAATTCTAATGTAATTACTCTGCCTTCTAAATCATGTGATTCTATTCCAAGTCCATAGTACACACTAACCGGTTCCTGTTTAGTAAATATTGCCGTCCCTGAATATCCTTTTTTAACTGCATAATTCCAATATTGATAGTATCCCTCGAGTTCTAATTCCAATTGACCTTCCTGCATCTTACTTTCTTGTATGCAAAAAACATCTGCGTCAATTTCTTTAAAAAAATCCATAAAACCTTTTTTAACACATGCTCTTATTCCGTTTACATTCCATGATATTAATTTTTTCATTATATTTATATGCAATTCAAATAATACTTTCTAATTCTATTGCATATCTCCTTTCATTATCTATTCCGTCATGCCGTTTAAAATTACAATAAATATGGCAGCATCAAATGTGCTAAACCTAAAAACACAAAAAAGCCTAAAACATCGGTTGCTGTTGTAAGAAAAATAGATGATGCCAATGCAGGATCTGCCTTACACTTCATAAGAATTAATGGTATTATTATTCCGAAAAATCCTGAAATAACAAGATTAGCAATCATTGCCAGAAAAATAATCAACCCCAGATATATATTTCCATATATCAAACAAACAACTGCTCCTGTCACTATTCCCGTTACTGAACCATTAACCAGACCTAAACATATTTCTTTTAACAGCAATTTGATTTTGCGTTTTCCATTTACATCACCTATCGCAATACTTCTTACCATTATAGACAATGTTTGCGTTCCTGCATTCCCCCCCCATTCCGGTTACAATAGACATCGTTGCTGATAAAGCAACTACCTGTTCAATAGTGCTTTCAAATATTTTAACTATTGCAGCAGCTAAAAATGCAGTAAACAAATTAATAACTAACCATGGCAATCTTAATTTAATAGATTGCAGCAAACTGCTATCCAGACTTTCTTCCTTACTAACACCTGCAAGTCCATACATATCCTCTGTATGTTCTTCTTCAATTACATCAATAATATCATCAATAGTAATTATACCAATAAGCACCTTTTTCTTATCAAGAACCGGAATTACTTTCAAATCATATTTTGAAACTATTATTGATACTTCCTCTTGATCTGTTTCCGGTTCGACATAGATATAATCCTTATCAGAAATATCTTTTAACAATACATTATCTCCAGATATTAATATATCCCGCAAATCTGCTATTCCGGTTAATTCTCGTTTCGCATTAATTACAAATATCGTTTCAATTACTTCTGTCTTAGGAGCAATATTTTTAATTTTTTCCATTGCTGCTTTAACGGTTATCTCTCCATTAATTGCTATATATTCAGTGGTCATAATTCCACCGGCACTATCCTGTGAATAACCTAACAATTCCTGAATAACTTTTTTATCTCCCTCTTTCATCAAATTTACTATCTGTTTACTTCTATCTATCGGTAAACTCGCAAGTATATCAACTATGTCATCTTTTTGCATATAATTAAATATATAAAGTATTTTATAGTTATCAAGTTCACCAATTATATTTCTCTGAACTTTCTCTTCTGCCTTCTCTAATACCAAAGCAAGCTTTTCATCACTGGTTAATTCACAAAAATTTTTTATTATTTTCTCATCTGATTCTCCAAGTCCGGCGGCAATATCAATAGCCTCCAAATGTTCATATATCCTATTCATTTTGTCTCTGTCTTTTTCTTCAAGAGCATTAACATATTCATCTATATTTATTTTAATGTTTTCGTTCACGAGTATGCCCTCCACCGACTTTATTTTTAACATTCTGTATTATAACACAATCTTTTAAATTTATCATTAAATTTGAAATAATACAGCCCCTGTTTTTTTAGTAAAACAATAACAAAAAAAGTATAGTTTACTAAAATATCAGTAACTTATACTTTTTAAATATTACTATTTTAAGGTAAAAAACAGCTCCCCGAGTTGGGCTCGAACCAACAACCCCACGGTTAACAGCCGTGTGCTCTACCATTGAGCTATCGAGGAATTCTTAATACATATGATATTATAACTCACAATTTCTAATTGTCAATATTTTTTTGTAAAAACAGAGTTAAAAACAGACCTATCAAAATACTATTTATTACACATTTCGACAAGTCTGTTATACGTATACTATTTGTTATTAACTAATACATCTATACATTCCGTCAATTCGCCAAGCGATACCTTTATTGATTGGTTAATATCACTTGAATTTCTTGCTAGTTTTCCAACTTCATCTGCAACCACTGCAAAACCTTTACCTAATTCGCCTGCTCTCGCTGCTTCAATAGCAGCATTAAGTGCAAGAATTTTTTGTTTTGCTTCAATCTTATCCAAAGCCTTTGATTTCTCTTTCAATTCAGTTAATAGTTCTGAAGCTTTATTTACATATTCATTATTAGATTCATCTTCTTCATCTTCAGAATATTTACATTCTATAACATCATTTGTCAACCTGTTAACTAATGATGTTATGTATGTTAACTTTTCTTCTTCAATAACATCATCACAATAAATAAGAACTTTTCCTATCTCTTCTTCTCCTGCCATAATATCAACTGCTGCAACTGCTGACTCTGCATCTTTAACTTCCTCATCTTCAGAGTCAAAAATACTTTTCATCACAGAATCAACTATCTCAATATTAACTCCTGTAAGTCCCTCTAAATCCTTTTTTATACTGTTTAATGATTCTAAATCCATGTAATCTGTTATCTTCATCTCGCCAACTCCTTGTATGATATTTTTACGTTCTAAACATAACGATATTATACCATACATCCTTTTTTTTAACAATAGTATCATTTCTTGAGTTTCCGCAGTTTTATCCACAGACCTTTGATTTTATAGAATAATGATAAACAACTTTCAAAAAATGCTCAAAATATAAGGAATCCAGACTCTTTGTTTGGTATAATTAAAGTGACGAAACAAA
>CAZQRO010000146.1:0-3467 GCA_964595785.1 uncultured Eubacterium sp. | reverse complement strand
TGTCATCTCCGGCTCCTGCAGTGATGATTTCTGAAGTATTATAATTGTATCCGGATTCGTAGCCGTTAATTGTGTCATTTCCGTCTGTTCCGTTTATGCGGCTTGGCTGGCTTCGGATTTTGTCAAGGTTCCAGATGGTGCCATTGGCGAACTCTATGCTTTCCACATAGTAGAATTCATTACCATAGTCGTACTTATATCCATAAGCATTTTTTACTGTTATTCTATCTGTTTCACTGTATCTTATTATTAAATCAGTATTTATTCTTTCAAACTTAATATCTGATGTTCTTATTCCTTCTCCAAATACAATTTTGTCATTACAGTTTGCATAGTTACTGTCCTCGTTGATTATGTCTTCTCCATCTCCAAGGTTAAAGTAATAGGTATCTTCTCCCTCTCCTCCATTTAATATATCGTTTCCGCTTCCTCCATACAGATGGTCACTTCCGTTTCCTGCATTTATAATGTCATCTCCTGCTTCACCATGTATTTCATCTTTATCATTTCCAGTTCCTGCATTTATAACATCATTTCCTGCTCCGCCATAGATTAAATCATTTCCATCTCCGGCATTTATTGTGTCATTTCCATCTCCGCCATAAAATGTTTCGTTCTGATTATATACTGCTGTTGCCCCATAACCTTTCATTATATCATCTGCCTGCGTTCCTCTGTATATGCTTGCAAGTTCCATTATTTTGGATTTGTCCCACACTGTTCCATCGGCAAACTCTATGTTTTCCACAAAATAGAATTCATGTCCGTAGTCGTACTTATATCGATAGGCATTCTTTACTGTTATTTTGTCTGTTTCACTGTATTTTATTATGAGGTCTTCATTGACTCTTTCAAGTTTGACATCTGATGTGCATATTCCTTCTCCAAATACAATTTTGTCATTACAGTTTGCATAGTTACTGTCCTCGTTGATTATGTCTTCTCCATCTCCAAGGTTAAAGTAATAGGTATCTTCTCCCTCTCCTCCATTTAATATATCGTTTCCGCTTCCTCCATACAGATGGTCACTTCCGTTTCCTGCATTTATAATGTCATCTCCTGCTTCACCATGTATTTCATCTTTATCATTTCCAGTTCCTGCATTTATAACATCATTTCCTGCTCCGCCATAGATTAAATCATTTCCATCTCCGGCATTTATTGTGTCATTTCCATCTCCGCCATAAAATGTTTCGTTCTGATTATATACTGCTGTTGCCCCATAACCTTTCATTATATCATCTGCCTGCGTTCCTCTGTATATGCTTGCAAGTTCCATTATTTTGGATTTGTCCCACACTGTTCCATCGGCAAACTCTATGTTTTCCACAAAATAGAATTCATGTCCGTAGTCGTACTTATATCGATAGGCATTCTTTACTGTTATTTTGTCTGTTTCACTGTGTTTTATTATGAGGTCTTCATTGACTCTTTCAAGTTTGACATCTGATATGCATATTCCTTCACCGAATACGATTCTGTCCTGACTATTTACATAGTTGCTGTCTTCGTTGATTATGTCTTCTCCGTCTCCAAGTTTAAAGTAATAGGTATCATTTCCCTCCTCTCCATTTAGTGTATCGTTTCCGGTTCCTCCATACAGATGGTCATTTCCACATTTGCCATATAACACATCATCTCCGGCTCCTCCATTTATCTCTTCATCTCTATTACAGCCATTGAGCGTGTCATTTCCATCACCGCCAAAGATACTGTCACTACTGTCTTTTCCGTTTAATGTATCGTCAGCTTTTGAACCCATAATCAATTCTGCCGGAACTAATTTATTTAATTCTGCTATAATCTCGCTGTTATTACTGTATTTCTCAAGATAATCCGCAAAATTCTGCTTATTATTTGAGTTGACAGACAGAATATATCTTCCCATATCTCTTACTGTATTTTTAATATCCATGCCCTGCTTACTGCATATATCCATGTATGCATCAAATAATGTTGTGTCTATGTATTCTCTGCCATATTCGTCTTTTGTTATATATGACATTGCAAGATAGTTTTTAAGTGTGGTTTGTCCGCTAAGTACATTATAATATAGTTCAAATATGTTATTATACAATCCATTGAGTATTGTTGCTGCCGTATTTACAGGATTAGAACCCTCTGTTCCAATAAATCCGCGTCCCATGAATGCTTCTATTACACACAGTTTTTTGGCATCAAATTCTGAACCTCTGCTGCCTGCCGTCACTTTGTCTGCACCTGTTATGTAATATAATATATTTGTTACTAAATTACTTTTTTCACTGTCATCTGTTGAATTTGCAAATCTGTTAATGTATTCAGTTAATGTTCCTGTCTTATCCTGTTCCATCAAGGTATGGAGTGATGCAACATTACCAATAGCCTGTACATCAGGTAACTTTTCAATCTCTTCTGAAATCTCTGTTTTCTCTTTTTCCTTCGTATTGTATAATTGTGCATCAAATGAAAACTCTCCGACTTTGCTGCCTGTACCGTCTGCATAATTTATCAGTGATGATTTAACACCACCGCTTTCTTCCGCTGCAAGTGAAACTGATGTAATTCCGATGTCTTTTAATGATTTCAGTTCGTCTGCCTCTGATATTCCGTTGCTGTTTTTATCCTGCCATACAAGCAGTTTGGAATATACTTCGTCTTTTTCATCTATCACTCCATCATTGTTGCTGTCATACTGTGACAATGCCTCGAATCCCGATTTTGCAATAATCTTTTTCTTTATCTATTGTCACATATTTCGGTGTCTTTTTTCTCCCATATCCTAGATTAAACGTCCTTCTTTCTTCTTCGGGTAGTCTTTCATTTACAAATGCCATAATTCTTTCCTCCTAAATTTTCTAATTTATATATAATAAACGGTTATTTCTCACCAATTTTTTCAAATTTAATTAGATTTTTAGCTAAAAAGCCGCATAACTTTTTGTTATTATGCAACCGAACTATCTTAGAAAACATTCTCACCCTTTTCCCTTAGACTCCCAGTTTTGCGTCCTCACATTTCTATAAGTTTTCCCCAGACTTCTATATTAACTTTTCAAATTTCGATAACTCACTTTCCTTGTTTTTCATTTTACTATGTTTGTTTTTATGTTTCAAGTTATTTTTACATTTAATTCCTTTTTTCGCTATTCTTATGCATAGAGTATTGTTTTTCCATCTTCACCAGAATAGTAAATTGATGCCAATTCTTCTTTGGATATTCCATTTATATATTTGAAAAATCATTTGCAAATATTCTCTCTATTTCCGTTGTAGTAAATACTTTATTTGTTTGCACTTCATCTGAATAAATATAATACCTTTTATATTTTATGCACATTTATCTACACAAAAAACGTATTTGCTAATATTTACAACTTTACCGCCAGCTATGGTACATTCTGTATAATTTCCATATTTTTCAAACACCTATGATTTCTCTAGTTTACAGACATCTCTAAATTCTCAATTTTCTTTATTAATTGTAT
>CAZQRO010000145.1:0-3515 GCA_964595785.1 uncultured Eubacterium sp. | reverse complement strand
GTTAAAGTTATATTTGATTTTTTCATATATTCTCCTACTTCCTATTATAGATTTCAAAGAAATACTCTTCCATTGAATTGGTCTTTATTATTTCTGATACGTTTGCCTGTTCTACTATCTTTCCATTGGATATGATTGCAACCCTGTCACACAGTTTCTCAACAATGCTAAAGATATGCGTAGATAAGATAATTGTCTTTCCTTTCTTTTTCATATCTAATAGAAAGTCCGTAACAATTTTAGCTGTAATTACATCTAAACCATTCGTAGGCTCATCAAATATAATTAACTCTGGATCGTGTACAAGCGCTAATACCAACGCATTTTTTTGCTTCATCCCTGTAGATAAATCTGCAATCTTTACCTCTGCAAATTTATCAATCCCAAAGTTTTCATACAAAATTTTCTTTCTTTTTCCTGCAGTCTCGCAATCCACACCATAGATCTTTGAGTAAAAATCATACAGATAATTTGGTGTGAAAAATCCTTCCTGTTTCATTTCACTAGTTAAAAATCCAATTTTATTTCTCACTAGTTCAGGTGACTCTCCGACACTCACACCATCTATAATGATTTCTCCGCCATCTACAGAGATCAATGAAGAAATCATTCGTAGCATAGTAGTCTTTCCTGCTCCATTTGTTCCTAATAACCCAAAGATTTCACCTTTATTCACATAAAATGATATATCGTTGACCGCAATACGCACTTTTGAATTATCCTTTTCAATTTTTTGCTGTTTCCTTGAAAGTTTAAAACTTTTGCTAACATTTTTAACTGATAAGTACTCACTCATAATACTGCTAATCACCTTGCTTCCTATTCATTTTTCTTCTAAAACTCACGTTTCTTTGATAAAAATATTCCTATGGCTCCTACTACGATAAAGCTAATGACACATAGGATTCCCCATGTCGTTATGTACTTATCACCATAACTTCCAATAATATTTCCTGTTACACAAGGAGCTTTTTCCTCAATTCCAGATACACTCTTAAATACTATTTTTAAAATTTGAACAAAGATTGACAATGTCATCATGACAAGAAATGAAGAAATCATAGATGCTGCCTGATTTTCAAATACAGAACACAACAATGAGAAATAAGCAACATATTGAATAACATACAGAATTAAACGAAAGACTATTTTAATAAACTCTTTTGTATACTCTGCATCCCAATCTCCCCAGCCAAACACAGCTCCAGTAAATATAGTAATACAAAAACATGAAATTATTACTGCAATTATGGATGAGAACAACAATAACATTAGCTTAGATGCAAATATATTAACACGCTTTCCACCAGCAACAACTAAATTACTAACTGTCTTATCTACATAATCAGAGCTTACTATTACATATGCAAAGGAAATCATAATCCATACAAGGTAAGTCGCAAGCATGTCTGCAGATCTTGGCGCCCAAACGGTTGCATTATACTCAATGCCTGCCCCTTCTGCAGATGTTTTAAATACAACGATCATAAGCAATGACCAGACTATCGTTAATAAATAACTACAATAATACCCTCTTTTATGTATTAATTTATAAACTTCCGTTGAAAACTCTTTCATAATACCATTTTTCCTCCATTATTATCTCTGAATAAGTTGCTTATAATAACTTTCTAGATCCTGTTTTTCAATCGAAATATCATAACAATAGGATCCTACTTTACTAATCAGTTCGCTATACTTTTCTACAGTACAGACAACAGTTACCTTATTATCTGTAGTCTTAATCTTATTTTTATCAACAACTGTTTCTAATATCTCCTTGACTTTGGCAACGTCATCCGTTGAAAAATCTATATAATTATGCAACTGTTTCTTTAACTCTGTTTCAGAAAAATCCGCTATCACTTTACCTTTTTGCATTATTACATAATCTGTTGCTATCTTTTCTAACTCGAGCAATAAATGGCTGGATATGATAAATGTTATCTTCTTTGTTTCAGACAGAGACTTGACCAATTTTCTAAAATCTTGGATTCCAGCAGGATCCAAACCATTTAGTGGCTCATCCAGAATAACAATATCTGGATTTGTAACAAGTGCCATAGCTAATGCAAGCCTTTGCTTCATACCTAACGAAAACTTTCCAACACGTTTATTTGCTGCATCAGCTAGTCCAACTGTCTCAAGGACCTCTTTTGCTTCATAACATTTCTGTTTACCTGAAATTCTTCTAATTACCTCAACATTTTCTTTTGCACTTAAGGTTTCATAAAATCTAGGTACATCAACGTAGCCACCAATCCTTGGACTATATGTTCCTGACTCTCCCTCAAAAACCTCAAAAGATCCACTTGTAGGATAGATTGCTTTTGTGATTATTTTAAGAGTAGTACTTTTTCCTGCTCCATTTTCACCTATAATTCCTAATATTGCTCCCTTTTTTACACTGATATTAACTTTATCGACTGCAAATGCGCTGCCATATTTCTTTGTTATGTTATGAGTTTTTAATGCGTACATAATATTATGGTATGATGTATTTTATTCAAAATACTCATATTTCTCCCTTCCTGTTTTCTATCTTACAAACACAATCTCACTCGATATTCCTCGAATCGAAGGATTCTATTTAGAGGCTTCGTCTATTAAAAATTCTGTCAACTCTTTTAAAATATTCTGCGCACATAATGCAGGAAATACCTCTAGGTTAATCGAAAGATTCAAATGAAAATACCTACTATTTTCTTCGATATCTAATTTCATTGGATACACGAGATCTGAGTTTTCACTTAATGTCATATAATCAATAAATCCATATAAATCACCTTCATAACGGAAATTATAATAATTTACCATATATACAAATATCTCTTTCCACAATACTCTCAGATTTTCTGGAAGGTATTGGAGAACATCCGCTATCTGAAGATACTTAAAGGAGTATCTATCTGACATTATTTTTTTCACCGACTCCATATATCCTTCAAAATTGCTTCTATTTATTACAATAGGAAATGGGTATGCGAAATTACCAATAATGTCCTTATGCTCGTTCTTAAATCTTCCCTCATTAAATATTCCAATTGGGAACTTATTGTATTCTACTTTGCTAGATAAAATATGCATAAATGCACTTAAGAATAATACAAACTTCGTACAATCCTTTTCCTTAGAGTATTTGCTTATCTTCTGCATATCATCTTCATTAATAAAATAATCTGCAATTTCAACCTCCTTATTGAGATTTTTAAGGATATAATCAAAATCATATTCTGGCTCTTGCATATAATTATTTACTAATTCCTTTAGGGCATAATCATATTCAATAGAATTCAAATATTTTCTTTCTTCATAGGAATACTTATAATAAAGATTATTTAGATTGGACTCTCTAACAGATAAATAATATTCAAATGCTTGATTGATTAATAACTTACCTGAATAGATATCCATAATCTTATGATCAAATACGACTCCAAGTGCTGTTTCACCGATATGAATTGTAATATTGAATTCTTCATTATGCAGTAAACAGCTATTATGTAGTAAGTTAT
>CAZQRO010000144.1:0-3523 GCA_964595785.1 uncultured Eubacterium sp. | reverse complement strand
TGCTTCTACAATAATTTAAAATCTCATTGAAATCCGAAGTTGATTTATATTGTTTACTGCCTAAACTTAATAACATTCCGTAATATTCATTAAAAGAGTAGATTATTTTATTGCCATTAATTAGATATAGATTATAATTATCACCTGACAGACTTTCACCTTTTTTCTGCGATTCATCTACATATTTTTCATCTGCATCATCTAGTTTCATATCACTAACCTTATTCTTTATTTCTCTAATCACTTCTGCATCTGTTGTTCTGTAAATTTTATCTCCCCAAAGTATTCTTGCCTCTGTAATATTCACTTCTGTTATTCCGTTTATATCCGTCTTACTTCTGAATCATCTAAAAGCGGCTGAAGAATTATTTCTTCTGTTTTATCAGATACACTTTCTTTGTCGGTATCCTTCTTTTTATCACTGTTTTTTGAACATCCCATAATTCCTAAAACCACTAACATTATTAGTATAGCTAGTATTTTTTTCTTCATATAAACCTCCATTTACTTTACAATAAGATTACCATCGCACCTAACCTACATCATACCTTTCAGTTTATTCTGTTTATATGATAAGCCCCTTATATCCTTATGTCATATTTTTTATTTTCACATGATTTGACAACTCTCCTTTTACCAAAAACAATTATTCTGTCACTAACGTATATGCCGATATTTTTCTAATTCTCCATGTTATAAGCAATGATAACAAATATGAGAACAGTAGAATGACAAAACTGAAGAGTACAACACTTGGTATGTCAATAATAAAGTTTGCTCTCATAATGCCGATGCTTCTCATTGCTATTGACATTAACGGATTCGTGTATACTGCTCCTAATATACAGCCTATTGCCGTTCCTATAAACACTGGAATAACAAAGCTTAATGAAATCTGATTCATCAGCTGTATCGTAGTAAATCCTATTGCTTTTTGTATTCCCAGTTCACGTTTTTTGCGGATTATGGAAGAACTGATTACAAAGTAAAGTACAAGTATTATTACAAAAATTGTTATTGCAAACATTGCAATTCCCATTGCTTTTACAATATTCTGATAAGAAGCCATTCCTTCTTCCATTTCCTTGTCGAAATTAGTTGTTCCTCTGACCATATCTTTTGGCAGTGTCTGTTCAACCTTCTTAATAAACTCTCCTGCATCAGTACCTTTTTCAAGATAAACATACAGCAGCTGCTTTCTGTATGACGGAACTAATTTAAGATAATCGTCTGTCAGCACACACATATTAATTCCACCCATTGATGAACCATTTGTCAGACCTGTAATCTTAAGTTTGATTGAATTGTCTCCCGATGTTATAGTAATCTTGTCACCCGGCTTCTTATTAATTCTATCTGCAAGTATTCCTGCAATTGCTACTTCACCACTTTTTTCAGGATATCTTCCTTCATACACAAGTTTTGTCTGCCTGTTTTGATATGTATCCATAATATAACAAGCTGCCTCTGTATCACCTACAGTAACCTTTGCTTCATCTAGGAATTGCACTTTTGTTACATTATCCATATTCTTAATTGTCTCAACTGCTTCCTCCTGATTCTGGTTCGTATCAAGAGCCACAATTGCGTTCGTTATTTCAAAGCCCGGAACTTCAGCAAATGCCGTTGTATCAACTGTTGTGTTGTAGTACATTATTACACCATAAGCCCCTGCAAATGTTACGGCAATCAGAATAACTATAATCATTAAATTCTGTTTAACATTCTGAATAATTGATTTAATAGATAATATTACTGAGAGATTACCTTTGGCACTCTGCAATTCCAAATGATTCTTTTTGTACTTTTTTCCTGTTGTTTCACCTCTTAATGCTGCTACAGGAGTCAGATTTTTAACCTTTCCTGCCACAAAAAATGTTACTAAGGCTACAATTCCTATAAGTGCTATAAATGTTACGCAGCTTATTAATGGGTCAAAACCCTGTACCCATCTAAGACCTGACTGCTGCTCAAGAATTACTGAAATAGGTGGTAATAACGGATATGATAATCCTATTCCAAGTATAGTACCCAGTCCCGAAATTGTTAAAAACTGCATCATTACCGAAACTATTATCTGTTTATTAGTATATCCGATTGATTTTAGCGAACCAATCTTCATAATTTCATCTTCTAGAGTGTTAATTATTCTAAACCTTACAACCAGCAGACATACAATGACAATTATACATGCAAACAATACCATCATTACCGCTATCATGCTTGCCATCATACATCTTGATAATTCTATAAGTTCAATATCTATTGCAACCATCATTTTTGAAGAATCGCCCGCCATTAGAGATGTAGAGTCAATTCCGAGAATTTCACGCAGTCCCTTCTCGACTTTCGATACATTATCTACACTATCAAGATTTGCAAATACAAGATTTAACTGATATTTTTCATCTGATAAAATGTCCGATACCTGTTCATATGATTTCTCCGGAAGATAGAAGCCCATCATTCCGGTGTCTGTCGAACTGAAAAATACATCTTCTGTAAATCCTTTAATTGTTAAAATAAGTTCTTTTTCCTCATTATTTTCACCATCTTTATAATTCAATGTTATCTTATCGTTTAAATCATATCCGCCAACTGCATTGTAAATATCCGGTACATATACGGATAATCCCTCTTCTTCAAGATGTTTTCCGGCGAATTTCCACTTAGAGATTTCCCTTTTATCATCCATATTGTTCATTATGATTGTCTGTGTTTCATTATTATCTTTAAAATGAACATTTGCCTCCAGCCATAGAGCCGAATTAATCTGAGTCTGCTCTACATGTTCATTTGATTCAAAATAACTCTTAACATTATCATTATATAATGAATCTGGAACTGAAAAATATGCATCAGATGTATTAAGTTCTTTTTTTGTATTACTGAAAAAATCACCATAATTAATTGTAACAAGTAAACCTGTATTAATAAGTATGGCAGCCACCAGAAAAAGAATTCCTAATGTTATTGAAGTAGACTTTGTCTTTTTAATATTTGCAGCCGCCTGCATCCAAAGTTTTTTCATACTACCACCCCATTTCTAACAGGAATGAATTAAGTTTCTCATGGCGTGCCTTATCACCGCTGACATATTTTCCAAGGTTACATTCTCCTCTGATAACACCGTCTCTTATGTATAATATTCTGTTTCCGCGGCGCGCTGACTTAAGATCATGAGTAACCATCATTATACTCTGGCCATTGTTATTAATTTCAGTAAGCACATCTAAAACAGCAATTCCCGATGATGAATTTAATGCTCCTGTCGGTTCATCAGCAAATACAACTTTTGAGTGATTAATAAGTGCGCGTACTATTGCTGCCCTCTGATTTTCTCCGCCTGATAACTGTGACGGGAATTTATTCCATATTATTTCTGATAACCCGACTTTGGTAAGAAGTTCCTTTGCATATGAGATAATTGCTTTTTTATCCTTATTTACCAGATAACCTGCTGTCAGAATATTATCGAGAATACTCATGTTGTCTAACAGAAACATCTGCTGAAATACAAATC
>CAZQRO010000143.1:0-3527 GCA_964595785.1 uncultured Eubacterium sp. | reverse complement strand
CAATGTTTTCATGAGATTGTGCACTTAGGTCTATCCACTCTCTGTTTACCTTCATTGTTGTTCGTCATTCTAATTGATGCTCATATCTTCAAATTAAATAATCCTAAATATTGTCACTTTAGTCAAAATGGTCAATGAAGTTAATTCTGTATATTCACATTAATTAATGGGTTTATTAAGCAACTATATATGTTAAACCCCCACGGATTCTTTTTCCGTGAGGGTTACTGCTATGACAGTTCCATATCATTTACTGCTGACATTATTATTTCAGCATCTATGTATTCTTGGTTTTTGCTGGCGGCTATCATAAGTGCACTGTTGCATATCTTGTTTATTATTCTTGGTATTCCATTAGATGCATTTGATATAGATTCCAGCGCGTTTGGATTAAATACATCCATTGTTGATTTTGCACCAGCAAGTTTTGTTTTTATGTATGCAATTGTTTCATCTTTTGTAAGCAGTTCTATATTGAAGTTCATTGTGATTCTCTGTCTTAATGGTTCATTTGCAGATAATCTTAATGTATTATTAAGCTGGGGTAGACCTATAAGTAAAACCACTGCTCTATCTCTTGAATCCATCTCAAAGTTAAAAAGCATCTTTAAATCATTTAAAACTGCATTGTTTATGTAGTTGGCTTCATCAATGATAATTACTGGAGTTATTCTTTTTTCAATAGACTGTCTGGTTATTTCGTTTTGAATATTTCTAAAGTTGTCATTTTTCTTATGCATGACACTAAGTCCAAGTTCACAGGCCAGATGTTTATAAAACTCGCTTACAGTAAGTGTCGAAAGTGATGTATATGTAACCTTATAAAGTGAACTGTTAAGATTTTTTATATAGTTCCTTACAGCAGTTGTCTTTCCTTGTCCTGGACCACCAGTAATGATTCCAAACCCCTTATTCTTAAGAAGGTAGTCAAGACGCACCTTAAGTTCTCTGTAATCGTCAGTTTCCATAATAATATCATGTGTGTTTTTGATAAATGGATTGAAATCCATTCCGTATCTTGTTATATAATCCTGCATTAGTTACTGCCTCCTGTTAATCTTACTTTTTCTCTTTTTATATGTGAATTATCATGTTTATTTAAAAGTTTAATAGGTGTAAGTTCTCCATTACTCCTATTTACAACATAAACAGATTCTAAATCAGCACAATATCTCAGTGTTATTTTCTGTTTTGCATAAATGTAAGGAACTTCATATTCAGTTTCATTTAGTACAATGACATTATCAGCTGATACCCTTCGTTCATACTCTAATAAAAATGAAGTTTCAATAACATCATCTGACAATCTTTTAATAAGGCAACCTTCTTCAAAAAATCTGTTTTCTGGAGTTTTTCCATTAAGTGAAGAATGAACTGTTTTGTTATATCTGTTTACAAATGCAAACAGTGAAGATGACAGTTCATTAATGGAGCTAAATTCATTCATATTTAACTGTGACATCCATAAATCCTTCATGGTTCGAAACCATCTTTCGATTTTTGCCTTTCCAGTGGGCGTATATGGCTGATTATAATGAATTACCGAACCTATCCTTGCTGCAAGCAGGTCCATCTGTTTATTTCTGTATGAAGCACCATTATCAAAATTTAATATTTTAGGTCTTCCATAACGGGTTACAGCAGTTTTCATGACAGACATAAGATTAATAAAGTTGTCATTAAAAAATATATCAATACCTACAATCATTCTTGACGCATCATCTATAAGTGCTATAACATATGTGCGTTTCTTTTTGCCATCAGTTTTTAAATAAGGTCCCACACTTGAATCACCACACCATACTTCATTGATATGTTCTCTTTCATAACGTCTCATATCTTTATTGTTAGTCATTTTTTCTTCACTTTTAATCCTGTTTACAAATCTGCTTATTGTTGAAAGTGAAATGTCGCCAGGCTTCACAGTACCATTATCTATTAATTTCTGATAAATAAGAGTGGCTGGAATTCTTGGATATTCCTTTTTAAGAAACATGATCTGTTCCATTATGTCATTATCAAGTTTTCTTGACTTGCCAGTATCAGCACGTCTTTGGGGCATCAGAGAATTAAATCCATTTGCCTTATAGTTGTAAAACCATCTTTCTATAGTTGAAGCAGATAAATTTGCAGCCTCACCTCTGGGATTAGTATATGTCTTTGCAGCAGCCTCATGAAAGAAGCCTTTTAAGGATACGGTTTCATCATAGGTTCCTGTCACTGCTGGAGATATAATTGCGTATCTGAAAAGAGCTATTTCATTTCTTTCATTATCATTCATTAAAGTAATTCCTCCTGAAATATATATTTTTATAAAGTATAAACCAGGAAAAGAGATACGATAAGTTAAGTTATGTGGGTGAAAGTAAATAAAATATTTGTGGTGCATTTAATCTGCATAAACTGCCGTTGAAAATATTTAAAACACAAAGTTGTCAGATGATGTGATTGTTCACACAGATTTATCCTGTAAGCTTTTAAGCGCTGCTTCCAGTGCTTTTTATAGCAGCGTACAATGTATCCAATTGAACTTTCATCAATAAGAGGATTATCATTCATAACACCATCGTGTGATTTATTTTGCAGTGTGTTGCAAAGAATAACTATATGGTCTTTTAAAGTGATTTGAGAGTAAGGAACTATTGTATCTGGAAGAACTGCATGTGTTTTAGCACAGACAGAACATTTAACCCTTAATACACAGATACGTACCTTTATTCCGCCTGAAATTTTCAGATTTCTGAAATAATACGCATGCTTTGTAAGACAGCCTGAATGTCCACATGAGCATGTGATTTGAGTAATGTTTATGGAATTAATAAGATTATTATAAGAAATTTGATCTAAAGTATTGATTTTATTTGAATTTACAGTTATCATTATGTAGTATATGTGTGCTTAATCATTAAGCCACGTAAGGTGTAAAGACAGAAATCAAACTTTGGTCGGTGGGATTTCTGTCTTTTGTTTATAGTTTCAATTTAATATAATAACATAAAAAGGACAGACATTAAATAATCTGATTGAAATTTAGTCAGAGGAATAATGCTTGTCCTTTACTTATTTTGAATATATGTGAATGATTCAGAGGTGTATAAAATGCAGTTCTATATATAGTTACTAATAAGTATATTTCCTCTAGAATTTAATTTGAAACTATCAACTTCTGCAGAATTCTTCGGATCATCAAAATCAAATATAATGCGAATTTCACATTCTACTTCAGCCTCTCCATTTGTAAAAGCTAAGTCAGAGTACTCTTTTACGATATATTCTTTATCTTCGCTATCCCAAATTGATCTATCTTCGTCAAAAATTTCTCCATGTCCAGACACTGATATAGTTGCAACAGTTTTAATTAAAATCATTTCTCTAGAAATTTTCAGAGGGGTAAATAAATCATCAACTTCTTTTACCTCTACCGAATCAATTTCCATGTCTTCGATAAACTCATAGTCATCTAATTCATAGCATTCACCATCAACATAAAATTCTGCTAATTCAATAGCCTTCTTTAAATCATCTGC
>CAZQRO010000142.1:0-3609 GCA_964595785.1 uncultured Eubacterium sp. | reverse complement strand
GCGTCCTTAAGTTTCCCCAAGTTTGCCCAATTAAAATATTTTTCCGTCTCATGGGCTAATTGTATCTTGGTTGTTAATCCTTGTCAATCAAAACGATTTGACACGTTTCGACATTATTCTCTCACCCCAAGGCACACATCTATCAGTCTCATACATTTTTCAAGTTTATCGTTCTCTTCCTGTAATTTTATCTTAATTGGTTCTCCATTGAATATAAACATTACTCTTTTTGCAAATCCTTATAATCAGATTCTAATCTCTTAATACCTGCCCGCAGGTCATAAGCTGTATTCTCCAGAATCCGCATATCATCTTCATTAACCCTGCCATCATATACAAGATTAAATTCTTTTTGAGGCATCATATATTTTCGGGTAATTATCTTCCATGGTTTAGAGCCAATGAGTAAAACTGCTCCTGCAAAAAGCACCCATAATCCTTCTGTCAGCAGTTTTTTTTCCTGCTTAATATCTACTACCGATAATACATAATTTCTTATCTTTTTTACATTTGTTTTATCCATTCCATCAAGAAGCCGCTTTGAATTGTCATCACCCTCTTCTGCCTTTAGCCATAATGTAGAATTAATAACTGCATTTTTATCTATTTTGTCATCAATTTCATCACGTATCTTTGTGTGATTAATTTTAATCGGTATATATATGTTTTCAAAATTCATTATGTAATAATCATATTCAATCATCATTACGCCAATATATTGCATTGCTTCTGGAAATATGCGGTCACTATCTTTATCATAACCACCCGCAAGTTGAGGATTAGTCATCTTTATATATGTTCCCTTTTTCAGTTTCTCATAATCTATCTTATTTTCATATATATTCTTTAAATTCTTTCTGTTTTCGTATCCATTCAAGGTCATACTAATTCCCCATATGAATAAAGCCAGTCCCAGAATAAATAACACGGGAATATTTATGACATACTTAAATCCTCTTTTATCTTCCATTTTTCCTCCAGCCTTATGTGCAATCTGATGAATATAAACGCACTTTATACTATTTGACCCAGACATTATCTCGCTTTCAGGCTTCCACCTTTTTCCTCTTAATCATATATGCCGTTATAACAGATGTTAATGGAATGATTATTATGCACCCAATATTAGACACCAGCACTATAAACAGTTCCTGCACAAATGCCTTAGAATTCAGTAGTTCCAAGAAGGTATATTTATATCTGGAAAACAGCATCATAAGAAACATTGATTCACCAATTCCTGCAAACAGAAGAGTATTTACTGTAGTTCCCAATATGTCCCTGCCAATATTTCCACCGGATTTTATCAAAGCTCCCATCGTCATTTCGTTATTATTTTCATGCACTTCAAATACTGCTGTCGAGATAGATAATGCAGTGTCCATTATAGCCCCAAGCAGACTCAAAAGTACCACTGCAGTCATAAGTTCATATGAACTAATCTTAATTTCATTATAGAGAAATGCGGCATCGTCCTCATACATATCAATTTCGCTGTATCCGCCTAATTTACCATGATATACCACATATGCACACACACATAACAGCACTGTCATTACAATTGTTACAGCAGTAACAGCTGCAATTGTCTTTTTATTTACGCCATTTTGGGCAAAAAGTGTAAGTGACGAGAATACCATCGAACACAAAAATGTTATTACGTATACATTTGCCCCTGCTGAAATCATATATACACAGGCAATCATCACAATTATATTGCCAATCAGGGTAAATGCAGATGCAACTCCACGTTCGTCGCCTACAATGACTAATAACACAAATAGTATCAAACTAAGAATTATTAACATTATTCCTCCTGTTATTTAAATCAGAGTATTTTCTTCGTTATTCTTTTTCAATCTGTTGATATGCAGTAAAATTGCAACTGCACCCGACACCGGTATGGCAAGTACAATTCCAATGGAACCCACAAGAAATCTGAGCAGTTCAAACACAATGTCAAATCTAACAATACTTGAAAATGAATATCCGTTCTTTACTTTAACAAGAAACATCGGAATGCTTCCACTTATATAAGAGAAAAATAATACATTTACCATAGTTCCCATTATATCATAACTTATTTCCCTAACTGATTTTATCAATGATTTCACCGTTGGTTCCTTGGCAGTATTCACAATTTCTGCTACTGAGGAATTAATGGTTATGGACACATCCATTACGGCACCTAAAGACCCAAGTATTACACTTGCTAAAAATAATGCATCCAGATTCTCATTTCCAAATATGAAGTTCATAAGTTCAAATGAAGGTCGCTCTGAATGTTTATATGCAATTTCATATATGACATATATACACAATACAGTGACCATAGAAGATACTATTGCCCCAATGGATTTCTTCGAGAATCCATTTAGAATAATAAGGGTAAATACAATAAAAATAAATGTTATTATAAATGTGGTATACTCTATCCTCTCACTCTTTATGTAACTTTTAAGTGCCATGACAAAAACAGTTATATTTACTAAAAGCGTCAGAATCGAAAGTATTCCTTTTACTCCGGTTATCATAATCGTAATCATTACAAATACACTAATTACAAATGCTGCATACATATCTACTTTTGTCTTGAGAATCCTGGCTGTTAACTCTCCTCCCTCTTCATCTAATGATACAAATACATCATTCCCCTTAGAATATTTAGTCGAACTAAACTGCGAATAAAAATATTTATTAGAAGTCGTTACATATTCATCCTTATATTTTCCGTTTCTAATCCTGAGCTTTACCTTCTGTGTATAATTTGCCTCGCGTTCTTCATTGCCATTACTCGTCTTGATATTTTCCACACTTGCAACTGTCGCAATAGTATCGTCATATAGAAAATAATCAAAATCAGTAAAAAGCGTTGCACCTGCAATTACGATAAGTGCTATAATAACTTTGATTATTATACTTTTATCTTTCATCCTGTTAATCTTCCTTAACCTTAATAGATACATCTATAAATCCCGCAAAGTATTTAATTATTTCTTCTTAATCGTTGCTATCTTATGGTTATCTAAAAGTTCTTTCTTAACATCATATAATTTATCTGATAAATCCACATATACATTGTGAGGATTGATAAGACGTCTCGTCTCATCCCATAATGTTTCCTGCTCTTCTTTACAGTACTTCTGTATATCCATTGTCTTAGGCGATTCATAAATGCAGACACCATGTTCAAATATAGGCACAAGAATTTCTCTTATATCATATGTTCCTGCCTCTAAAATCGTCTTCTTCCATGTTTCAATCGGGTCAAATATTAATAAATCTTCGTTTTCATCAAATGTTTCTCCGACAAGTGCAATTACATCTGCAATAATCTTATGAGATTCTTTCTCATAGAATCTGTATACAGTCTTATTACCGGGATTAGTAATTTTAACTGTATTCTCTGATAACTTAATCTTAGGAATAAATTCTCCTGTCTCCTCATTCATGATGGCTGCTAACTTGTATACACCTCCGAATGAAGGACAATCCTTAGAGGTTATGAGGTTCGTGCCTACTCCCCATGAAGTAATCTGAGCTCCCTGAGTCTTTAAACTGTCAATCAGATATTCATCAAGGTCACTCGAAGCTGATATCACTGCATCC
>CAZQRO010000141.1:0-3624 GCA_964595785.1 uncultured Eubacterium sp. | reverse complement strand
TCTTATACTTTGTTCCATAAATTGTATTATTTTCGCAAATATACACATAATCTGCATCTTCGCTTATTAGAAGGTCTGAACAATCAGGAATATAAGAAAATGTCTTATCTTCTGATGATGCAATTTTATTTGCTTTACCGAATTTCTGTGCTTCCTGATATGCTTTTTTAGCCCACTGACCTGTTACTATGTAATCAGCAACTTTATTCTTCATAAGATTCATTGGAATCATAGCAAACTGTGTTGATGCACCACCCTGTAGAAACAACACTTTATAATTATCAGGAATATTCATCAGTTCACGCAAATCTGCTTCTGCTGTATCAATAATCTCCTGATAAGCCTTAGAGCGATGACTCATCTCCATAACTGACATTCCTGTTCCATTGTAATCTAACATCTCATCTGCTGCTTCTTTTAATACCTCTTCCGGCAATACAGCCGGACCGGCTGAAAAATTGTAAACTCTGCTCACTTGTATATCCTCCTTTTATTTTGAACACATCTTCATTTTAAAACTACATCTTTATTCTAAAAGTGCATTTTCATTTTAAAACTGCATTTTTTAATTTTACATCTGTTAATATTAACAGTCAAGACCTTTAGCTGCCAAATCCTCTTCCGAAAATGCTTCACTGATAGGTGCATTTGGCGCAACCATAGGAAATACTTTATCATCGCTGCCAATCTGACAGTCAATTACTACAGGAATATTGAGTTCAATTGCTTCTTTAAGCACAGACTCAACTTCTTCCATTTTAGTTATTCTATATCCTTTTGCTCCCATTGCTTCTGCTAATTTTACAAAATCAACTGAATCATTAAGAGTTGTATTAGAATATCTCTTACCATAGAATAATGTCTGCCACTGTCTAACCATACCCAATACATGATTATTAACCACTAACTGAATAATTGGAATATTATATCTTGCTGCCGTGGCAATTTCATTCATATTCATTCTGAAACATCCATCGCCTGCAATATTAACAACCACTTTATCCTTATTTGCAACCTTTACTCCCAAACTGGCTCCCAGACCGTAACCCATAGTTCCGGCACCGCCTGATGTAATTAGTGTTCTTGGCTTACTGTATTTATAGAACTGTGCAGCCCACATCTGATGCTGTCCGACTTCCGTTGTAATAATTGCATTACCTTTTGTTATCTCATATAATTTTTGAATAACATATGGTCCATTCAATTTATTCGCTTCATATGTTAAAGGATATGTTGCTTTCAATTCATTTATGTGATTAATCCATTCTGTTCTGTCATGTTGCTCTAATCTATCATTTAATCTTATAAGAACTTCTTTAACATCACCAATAATGCTTGCTGTTGTAGGAATATTCTTATTAATCTCAGCAGGATCAACATCAATCTGAAGTACTTTTGCATTCTTAGCGAATTTCTTTGCATTACCGATAACTCTGTCACTAAACCTGACGCCAATTGCAATAAGCAAATCACATTCAGTTACGCCAAAATTAGACGTTTTTGTTCCGTGCATTCCAAGCATTCCTGTGTATAACGGATGATTGCCATCAAATGCACCTTTACCCATAAGCGAATCACATACGGGTGCATTAACTTTTTCCACAAATTCCATGACTTCTTTCGAAGCCTCTGAAATAACTGCGCCGCCGCCTACGAAAATAAATGGTTTCTTAGACTTTTCAATAAGTTTCAAAGCATATGCTATATCTTCATCTTTAATATGTTCTACAGAACGCTCTATCTTAACAGGCTCTTTGTATGTATATTCTGCCTTATTAGCTGTAGCATCTTTAGTAATATCCACAAGTACAGGACCCGGACGTCCTGATTTAGCTACATAAAATGCTTTTCTAAGTGTATCTGCAAGATTTTCAACCTCACGAACCATATAATTGTGCTTCGTAATAGGCATTGTTACACCTACTATATCAACTTCCTGAAACGAATCCTTACCAAGCGATACTTTTGCAACGTTTGCTGTAATGATTACCATCGGAACCGAATCCATATATGCTGTTGCAATTCCTGTTACAAGATTAGTTGCTCCCGGTCCTGATGTTGCCATACACACACCAACTTTCCCTGTTGAACGTGCATAGCCATCAGCGGCATGAGCAGCACCCTGTTCATGAGATGTTAAATAATGCGTTATCTCATCTGAATGCTTATAAAGTGCATCATATACATTAAGAATTGTTCCACCCGGATATCCAAATACCGTGTCAACACACTGTTCTTTTAAACATTCAATTATAATTTCTGAACCTGTTAACTGCATTTTTACTTTCCTTTCCATATCATACATAAATCACAATATTCTGTATATTAATTGTTTTTCAAGATTGCTCCTGTATTCGCTGAAGTAACAAGTGATGCATATCTTGCAAGATATCCTGTTGTTACCTTTGCCTCTCTTGGCTGCCATTTCGCTTTTCTTTCAGCTAATACTTCATCTGAAACATCAAGATTAATCTTATTGGCATTAATATCTATCTTAATAATATCGCCTTCTTCAACTAACGCAATAGGTCCGCCCACTGCTGCCTCAGGTGATACATGACCAATAGATGCTCCTCTTGAAGCTCCTGAAAAACGACCGTCTGTAATAAGTGCAACACTTGAACCAAGTCCCATACCTGCTATTGCAGATGTAGGGTTAAGCATCTCTCTCATACCCGGACCTCCCTTTGGTCCCTCATATCTGATAACAACAACATCACCAGCCACGATTTTTCCACCCTTAATTGCTGCAATGGCATCTTCTTCACAGTCAAATACTTTTGCCGGACCAATATGTTTAAGCATCTCAGGAACTACTGCTGAACGTTTTACAACACAACTGTCCGGAGCAAGATTACCTCTTAATACTGCGATTCCGCCAACTTCACTATATGGATTATCAATCGGTCTGATAACATCTGTATCCTTATTTACAGCATTTTCAATATTCTCAAGAACAGTCTTGCCTGTTGCCGTGATTAAGTCTGTATTTAGCAAGCCTTTCTTATTAAGTTCGTTCATTACTGCATATACACCGCCTGCTTCATTGAGTTCCTCAATATATGTGTGACCTGCTGGTGCAAGATGGCAAAGGTTAGGTGTCTTAGAACTGATTTCATTAGCTATGTCAAGATTGAGTTCAACACCTGCCTCATGTGCTATTGCAGGCAGATGAAGCATACTGTTTGTGCTGCATCCAAGTGCCATATCTACCGTTAAAGCATTTCTAAATGCTGCTTCTGTCATAATATCTCTTGGTCTTATATTCTTCTCAAGAAGTTCCATAACTTTCATACCTGCATGTTTAGCAAGTTTGATTCTCTCTGAGTAAACAGCCGGAATTGTACCATTACCCTGTAAAGCCATACCAAGTGCCTCTGTAAGGCAGTTCATACTGTTTGCCGTATACATACCTGAACATGAACCACATGTCGGACATGCCTTCGCTTCAAATTCTTCTACATCTTCAAGTGTCATTTTTCCTGCTGCATATGAACCAACGGCTTCAAACATACTTGATAGAGATGTCTTACATCCTTTTACCTTACCCGCAAGCATTGGACCACCACTTACGAATACTGTAGGAATATTTAATCTGGCTGCTGCCATTAATAATCCTGGAAC
>CAZQRO010000140.1:0-3750 GCA_964595785.1 uncultured Eubacterium sp. | reverse complement strand
ATTTTTTGTAATAAATTTATTATGACATTTAGAAGCCAATCAACAATTTTCTGAACAATTATACGCTATATAATGATGCAGATTACGCCACCATTACTTTCATTGGTAATTTTCTCCAATGTATCTTTTAACTTATCCTGTGTCTCGTCAGAAAGTTTTTCTAATTTATTTCTTATACCTTCCTCCACAATTTGCTCAATGGACTTTCCGAAAATATTAGTTTCAAATATTCCATTTTCGCTTTCTTCTCCGTTTTCTTTTATATAGTCAATTAAATCATTAGCCTGGTCTTCATTTCCTACAATTGGTGCAATTTCTGTCAGCACCTGAGTTTTTATCATATGTATTGACGGAGCTTCTGCCTTGATTTTAATACCATACTTGTTACCATTCTTTATAATCTCCGGTTCACCAAGTACAATTTCATCTTTAGATGGTGTCACCACTCCATAACCTCTGAAATTAACATTTGCCATAGCATTTTCAATCTTGCCATACTCATATTTCAGATTTGAATAATCCTTTAATGCATTTATGAGATTATATTCATTTTCAATTTCCATACCGGTAAGGTCACTTAATACGGAGTAATAGTGTTTATCGTCCATCACAAGATTTACATCTATATTTCCATTAGATAAATCTTTCTTATCAATTTTTGACTGCTTTATGTATTCAGAAGAAATGTTCTGAAGGCTGAATGTGTCTTTAACACTTTTCATTGATGCAATTATGTTTTTAACAGTTTCAATTATATTTTTCTTAAAATAATGCTCCTCTCCTAACATTTCTACCCATTTTGGCATATGAAAACTAATAGTTGAAATAGGAAATTCATAGAGTACTGTTTCTAAAACCTTATTAATCTCTTCCTTTTTTAACTGGGTACAGTTAATTGGTATTACTGATACCTGATTCTTTGCAGCAATTTCTTCGGATAACTGAATAGTTTCTTTTGCATATGGTTTTTGTGAATTCAATAGTACCACAAAAGGTTTCCCAAGACTTTTTAACTGATTAATAGTTCTCTCTTCCGGTTCAATATAGTTTTCTCTCGGAATGTCTCCAATTGAACCGTCCGTAGTAATTACTATTCCAATTGTGGAATGTTCGTTAATTACCTTTTTTGTTCCTATTTCGGCAGCCTTCGTAAACGGAATGTCATAGTCAAACCAAGGCGTCTTTACCATTCGCTCCACATTATTCTCAATATGACCGGTAGCACCTTTAGTCATGTATCCTACACAATCAATAAGCCTGACCTTCACCATGGTTTCCGGTGATATTTCAATATTTGCTGCCTCCTTCGGAATAAATTTAGGCTCTGTTGTCATGATTGTAGTTCCTGTGGCACTTTGCGGCAGTTCATCCTTAGTTCTCTCTTTTACATTCTCATCTTTTATTTCCGGCAGAACCATAAGATCCATAAACCTCTTAATAAATGTTGATTTACCGGTTCTTACAGGTCCGACTACCGCAAGATAGATTTCTCCGTTTGTCCTTTTATTAATATCTTTATATACATCATATCCGTTTGATTTTTCCATAGAAATACCCCCTTGCTATGCTTCTACAATATATGCAAGGGGGTTGTAAAATATGATAAAGGTCATAAATATATTATTATAATTCAGGTTTCTCTCTAAATATCATCTCTAAATATTGATTATCGAATTCTCCTGATTCCAAATAATTACAAACTATTTTCTATGCATTGAAAATTCATCCATATTATAATTCTTAAGATTCTCATGAACTTCTCTTTCGTCTGCATCACCAATAAGGAAATCACGTGCTTTTTTAGACTTAACAATCTCTGCATGTCTGCTTGGTCCACCGACACAGCCTCCCTGACAAGCCATTCCTTCAATAAAATCTGCCGGTAATCTTCCTGCCTTGAGAAGTAATAATGCCTTCTTACATTCGGCAGCACCATCGCATTTCATTACTTCAATACCGGTTGACTCATTAGTTTCTTTAAGACATTCAAGAACAGCAGCCGTAACACCGCCTCCATTACCGAACCGCTTACCAAATACACTTGCTTCCTGTAACGAATTCTCTTCCGGCATAAGTTCTACATTTTTAGCCTTTAACATTGCTCTGATTTCACCAAATGTCAGTACGTAGTCTGCATTATTCTCAATGCTGTCATCTGCTGCTTCACTCTTCTTAGCAATACATGGTCCGATGAATACAGTAACCACATCAGCATCCTGTGCTTTAAGCATTCTTGAAACTGCACACATAGGTGAAACAGTTGTTGAAACATTTTCTAATAATGTTGGGAAATGCTGTTTAATCATATTCACAAATGCAGGACAGCATGATGTTGTCATCTTCTTGCCTTCTTTAAATGCTTCTGCCCATTCTTCTGCTTCTGCTGCCGCTGTCATATCTCCGCCAACACCAACTTCAATCATATCATCGAAACCAATCTTCATAAGTGCTGTTTTCCAGCTTGCCATTGTAATATCTTCGCCAAACTGACCTTCTGTGGCAGGTGCTAACATTGCTACAACTCTTTTGCCGGCTCTGATATCATTTATAATATCAACAATAAATGTCTTAGAACCAATTGCTCCAAACGGACAGCTATGAATACATTTACCACACTGAATACATTTTGTTTCATCAATTTCACAGATACCGTTTTCGTCCATTGTAATGGCATCAACAGGACAACTTCTCTTACATGGTCTCATAAGATCTGCAATTGCATTATATGGACAGGCCTGCGAACATTTACCGCATTCTTTACAAATTGAAGGATCAATGTATGCACGATCCCTGCTCATGGAAACAGCTCCAAAATTACATGCCTGTTGACATGCTTTAGCCATACACTTCTGGCAGTTGTCTGTTACAACATATCTTGAAATAGGACAGCCTTCACATGCGGAATTAATAACCTGAACAATATTTTTGCTTTCCCTTTCACCCGGACATTTTCCTTCTGCAAGTCTGATACGCTGTCTGATTACTTCTCTTTCTTTATATATGCAACATCTGAAATGGGCCTGTGGACCCGGAATCATCTTATAAGGAAGTTTCTCTTTCTTTTCACTAAGTTCACCGGCAAATGCTAATTTTGCCACCTCATAAAGCACATCATGTTTAATTTTTGAAATTGTAGCATCGTTAGATACCATACCTGTTCCTCCTTTGAATAAAAGTTTGTTAAAATAATAACTATCTCATGATAATATTCTAACACGTATTGATAAATATTCCTACTAAAATATTACATTTTAACGTATTTTTTTCCATACAAAAGTGTCGCCCAGCGGCGACACTTTTATGTTGTGCTACAAAACAATTATTAAATTACGTCTTTCTTTTGCCCTGTATTCTCTTCGTGTTTAACACTAGTCATTTCAAAAATTTCAGACAAACTAATCGATATTCTGCCAAAGTCCCAATACAATGCATATCCATCTGTCTCCACATCATCAAATAACATCTCATTTTTCAAGTCATGAAACCGAACTGTTTCAACCTTATCTGACATGTTAAGATAGATAACATTTCCACTGTCTAATTCAATTAATAGACGATATCCATATTTTGCTTCAACATCTCTTATCTTAGCCACAAAAATCCCTCCTAATAATATAATACATTATTGCTATTAAGTTATATTTATAATAGAATATTTTGCAAATTAACACTACCCACTTTTAGAGGTATTTTTATATAGTTGATATAGTATATGTATAATTTGAAATCTCCTATTTAATTAAAGAAATC
>CAZQRO010000139.1:0-3883 GCA_964595785.1 uncultured Eubacterium sp. | reverse complement strand
AAAATGTATTCTGAATGTTATCCATATACTTCTGTAGGAAGAAAAAGCTAGGACATAAGTACATAAAGAAAGAAGAAAGTGAGGAACTATTTCAGATATGAATATAGATAGAGTGGTTTTTGTTGAAATGTGTGATATGATCAATTATACAGGTGAAATCATTGAGGATGAATTTTATAATGATGGTGTTATATTGAAGATATCTGCAAAGTCGGAAATGAAAATATGGCTACCAATTGAAAGAATAAATAGTATATATTTTCCAGATAAATCAAAACTTGTGAAGGACGAAATTAGGTTTCAAAACTTATTTACTCACATGAATAAAATGCTGGAAAACAAAAGGAGTCTTAATGATGGAGAATAATAGAATTATTGTCAGATTAAAAGCAAATGTTTCGATTGCCGGAAAGAAAGTTGAAGACTTTAAACAGGAAAGTGACGGATTTTGGTTAGAGGTTAATCAAAAAACTAAGGTTAAGTATTATGTGCCATATGAAGAAATTCAAGAAGTAATTGATAAAGGAGTGCATATACAATTCAATGAGTAATATCTTAGTATATACCTTTCCTCATCTTGGCCATATAAATCCGATATTGCCATTTGTAGAAGAGATTTGCGAGAACAATAATGTATATATTTTTGTGCTAGAAAAGTACAAATCCAGATTTGATCATTTAAAATGCAAACTGATTTATTACAACGAGGATATAGAAAAATTTGCGATTCAAAACTCGGAAATAGACTTATTCTCCATGCTTGATAATTCTGATATGATGATGAATAGTTTTAGAGAGTATTATGAGGAATATCAAAAGATTATTCTTAGAAATAAGGTCATTTTGGGAAGTTATTTATGGGATGTTATATATAGTGACACATTTTCAATATGGGGTATCATCTATGCAGCGATGGAAAAGTGTAATTTAATTGCATTGGAATGTTTTATTTATTCAAATATGGTCATTCGAAGAAAGATATTATATGACTATTTCAGTGAATTAAAAGGATATGAGACAGGAGTTGTTGAGAGAAAGCTTGATCAATCAGCAAAAGTATTAATATTATCCTATAAAAAGATCGAAAGACAGTATAGCATTACAAAAGAGGTTTTGGAGCAAATATTCCAGCCACAGAAAAGCATTGTATTGCTAGATAGACAGCTACAGCCGTATGCACAATACTGTGAAGAGAATATACAGTTTTATGGAAATACGGTATCGCTGGAGATGA
Source organism: uncultured Eubacterium sp. (assembly GCA_964595785.1). Classification (GTDB taxonomy): domain Bacteria; phylum Bacillota; class Clostridia; order Lachnospirales; family Lachnospiraceae; genus Bovifimicola. Next base: position 2,649 of record CAZQRO010000139.1, on the reverse strand, counting down.
AACCTAGAATAGAACAAAATAGTATGGCTGGAAAAAAGATAATTCTTGTTACGCTAGGACGTGAAAAAGGGAAACAACATATTGATGCAATACAGCATATTGTAGAATTAGCTAAACAGCTAGAACAATATGAGTTTACTATAACGACTTTGGAATTTAAGAATATAGATACAGATCACTGCGACCATGTCCATGTCTTTGAAAAGATTGATCAACAAGAAATGCTAAGGATAGCAGATGTCATGATAACTCATGGAGGGGTCACAGGGGTAAAAGAAGCAATGTTTTATTGTGTACCAATGCTTCTTATGCCTGAGAATGTCCAACAGTATGCAGTAGCAAAAAGAGTGGAAGCGTTAGGCAAGGGAAAAGTGATAACCAGAAGGATGACTACTAGTAAAGAGTTAGATTCTCTAATAAATGGACTTTTAATAGAGAACCTTTACGAACAAAAATAAAAGAGTTTGAGCTTTATTGCTTTATGGAGGTAACTATGCGCAGTATAATCAAAAAATTAAATGATGTGATATTACAGCATAATCAAACGGATACAATGGTTGTAAGTAAAGACCAGACATATTCATATGGTGAGGTTCTTGACATGATGAATTTTATGACTTCTATCCTGATTAATAAGTGTAATGTTGGTTACCAACAATATATTGGTGTTTATATGGATAGAAAGGCTGATTACATACCTGTTATCTTTTCAATTATTAATGCAAATGGTGTTTTTGTACCTCTTGATATACATTCTCCGAAAGATCGAATGAAATTAATTGTTAATGAATGCAATTTGTCCTGCATTATTACAGATTTGAATTATGCAGAAATGCTAGGGGAAATGTATGAGTATAACTATTGTTGGAATAATATATGTTTTCTGTATAACGTGATAACAGAGAAAACTCATGATAATATCAATGATGAACTTCCAGAATTGCTATACTGCATTTATACTTCTGGATCAACTGGTCGCCCTAAAGGTGTTATGTTATATGAAGAGGGATTACTTAACTTAGTGGAACAAACGCAGAAAGAGATATATTTACAGTTTAAAGAACGTGTAAATGTAGGATTGATTGCACAGTTTAATTTTGACTTATCCTTATTACAAATAATGCCAGCAATTATCTTGGGACATGTGCTTTATATTTCAAGTGATGAACAACGAAAAGATGGAAGGGCGATTGTCGATTTCATCAATAGTTGCAATATCCGTATTATTGATTTGACACCAAGTCATATTGATTTAGTATGCATGTCATTAAAAAAGTTTGATACTATAAGACATAAGGTGACGTTAATTTCCAGTGGAGAAGAACTGAAGTTAAATACAGTTAAAAATATCACGGAGTTATTAGGAGATTCCTTAGAGTTAATTAATTATTATGGTCCAACGGAATGTACAGTAGAAGCAACTATTAACCATATTGATTCTGCGCAATTAGAAGGAATGAGTGATGTTCCGATTGGCAGGCCAATTGGTGGAACAAGATGTTATGTATTAAATGAAGAGCTAGAAGTTGTTAAGCCATTTGAAAAAGGGGAATTATATTTAGCTGGCATATGTGTTGCAAAAGGATATGTCAAACGTGCAAAAGAAACGATGGAAAGATTCCTACCTGACATACATCATAGCAATGAGAAGATGTATAAGACAGGTGATATTGGTTTTTATGATGAAAATGGAGTAATTCATTATCTGGGGAGAAATGATAATCAGGTTAAAATCAATGGGTATCGAATAGAACTTGGTGAAATTGAAAATGCCATAAATGAAATGAATAAAATTAGTAGAAGTTGTATTATTAAATATGAATATAATGGTGGCAAGAGAATTATTGCATTTATCTGTGAAAAAGAAGCCGTTACGGAAGAGGAAGTCAAGGACTACCTTATAAATAAAGTTCCGACATATATGATTCCTGCCACAATAATTAAGATAGATGATTTTCCGTTAACTTCAAATAGTAAAATTGATAAGGCTGCATTACAAGTGTACTATCAGAGAATTATCGGGGAATATAAAGGTAGTGAAAAAGTTAGGAAGCCAACAAAAGGAAAAAATGAGGACATTACATCTATGGTAACTTCAATATTTAAAGATATATTAAAAATATCGGACAATATTGAGATAAAAGAAGAGTCTTCGTTTTTATCACTAGGTGGGGATTCTATAAGTATATTCCTGTTTATATGTCAAATTTATGATGTATTTTCTGTTGAAATTGAATTTAATGAATTTTATGCAAACAATAAAATTACCGATATAGTAAATATGATACAATGTGCAAATGTAGTATCAAAAGACGAAGAAAAAAGTAAATGCTATACAAGGGCACCAACAACAAACATGGAGAGTTTCTTTATGACAGATAATCCATCGAATAAGATGCTTATTTATTTAGAATGTAAGTTATTCAAAAAAGTAGATGGTGCGAGATTAGAGGAAGCTTTTGAAAAAGTAATGGCGAATCAGTGCATATTTAATTCTGTATATTTGAAAAAGGGAAGTACTTATACAAAGATATTGGATCCTAGTGGAAAAAAACGATATCAGATAGTATATTGCAGTGATAGTGAAATTAATAATAACTTACTACATAATAGCTGTTTACTGCATAATGAAGAATTCAATATTACAAT
>CAZQRO010000138.1:0-3968 GCA_964595785.1 uncultured Eubacterium sp. | reverse complement strand
AAAGAGGAGGTGGTAGAAATGCCAGAAGTATTATACAAGGTTGATTTACCAGCCTTTACAGGACGAAATGTACCAATTAAAGAAATTGCTTCGGCAATAGGTAAGGATGCTCAATATGTAAGGGTTGGACTTCAACAAGGAATTCTCAAATTTGGAACAGCAGTAAAGATTGGAGGTTCCAATGAATACAGTTATTATTGCTCGGATAAAAGAGTTTGGGAAGAAACTGGATATTTTAGAAATGAATCACAGGCAGTATGACAAGCAAAAAGGAAAGGATGTGGTGCAGATGGTATAGTAAATAAAAATACTCCACAGTTTTGAGAGAACTGTGGAGCAAAATAATAGCGGCGGAGCCACTAATATTTATGTAACAATTAAATTATATCACTGGCTCCTGATGCTAACAACTAGATATTTCAGGAGGAAAGACAGATGAATGAACAAGAAAATGTAGAACTAAAACTTATCAATATGGAAGAAGTAGTTTCCAGAGAAGTTAACTGGTTATGGTATCCATATATACCATATGGAAAGATAACAGTTATTGAGGGAGATCCAGGAGAGGGAAAGACAACCTTGGTATTAAAATTAGCGGCAATGTTAAGTAAAGGATTACCTCTTCCATGTGATGATGACAAACCATACGAACCAATCAGTATTATTTATCAGACAGCAGAAGATGGCATTGATGATACGATTAAACCTAGATTAGAACAGAATGGCGCAGATTGTTCCATGATTCGCGTAATTGATGAGACAGAAAAGCAGCTTAGTATGACGGATGAAAGACTGGAACAGGCAATTATTGAGACAAATGCAAAACTAATTATTTTAGATCCTATTCAAGCATATATAGGAGCAACAGTCGATATGCACAGAGCAAATGAAATTCGACCTGTATTAAAGAAGTTGGGAATGATTGCAGAGAAGTATCAATGTGCAGTTATTCTCATTGGTCATATGAATAAAGCATCAGGTAGTAAATCTACTTACAGAGGGTTAGGCTCAATTGATATACAGGCAACAGCTAGAAGCGTTTTGCTAGTAGCAAGATTAAGAGATAAACCTAATATTCGTATTGTGGCACAGGATAAATCTTCATTAGCACCAGCAGGAGATGCTATTGGATTTGAAATGACAGAAGACAGAGGCATGACCTGCATCGGACCTTATGATATTACCATTGATGAGCTATTGATGGGAAATGAGGGTAGGGGCAAGAAGAAGCTTGATATAGCAGAGAATTTTATAAAAGAATTCTTTTCAAGTTCGACAGAAATTGCTTCTAACGATATTTTGAAAGAAGCAGCCAAAAGAGGCATTAAAAGAAACACATTACTATCAGCTAAGAAAAAGATGGGTATTACATCTGGAAAAGGAAAGTTGGAAGATGGAACAACTTATTGGACTTGGGTAATGCCAGATAGAAGAGTTTAAGAATTCATTATTTTAAGGAAGCAGATTCTAAACGGTTAAAGGATTTAGAATCTGTAGCTTCTAAAAGAACAGATTATTAAATTCAAGAAAATAGCGATGACTGTAAAAAGTTAAGTCAAAAAATGGGGATGACTTCAAAAAATCGAGCCAACATGCAGAAATGACATCAAATAGTCCAGTCACATTTGACGTGGAAATTATTGATGAAAAAAGTGACTGTAAAAAGTCCAGTCATTATGCATACAACCCTCGGAGAGCCCCCGCATTTTTGGCTTGCCAAAAGTGCTAGGGGGTTATCATCATTGGCATAGCCAAGATGATAACCGCACTGCTCCGGGAGAACTTACAGATAAGAAAGGAAAGTTGCCTATGGGTAGTGTATCATACTCAGCACATATCAGTAATGATAAAAGTGCAATTACGAGTAAAAGCAAATTAGCTGGGGTAGCAAAGCATAACCTGAGAAAATATAAATCAGCAGATTACAGTGTCGAGGATATTAAATTATTATACGGAACTACAAATTTGTATCGGGATGTGAAAGATGTTTACCACAGAGAATTTGATGAAGTTGTAAAAGAATACAACTTAAAACAAAAACGACCAGAGAGGAAGATTGATAATTATTTTGAACACGTGGCAGAACTAGATCAGGATATGGCAGTTGAAATAATATTTCAATGTGGTGATAAGGTGTTCTGGGATGAAAATACAGATAAAAGAGAAGATATGTCATATGTGTTTAATGGAATCCTAAAGAAGCTAGAAGAGTCACTTCCAGATTTTAAAATAGCTAATGCGGTAATACACTTTGATGAAGCTAGTCCGCATATGCATGTTGTAGGTGTGCCTGTTGGTTATGGTGCTAAAAGAGGATTACCAAAGAAAGTGTCTAAAAGAACAGTATTTACACCGAAGATATTATCAGGAGTGTTGCAAGGAGAGCTTCGTGAGGAAGCGGCCTGGTATATGGGGTATTTTGTCAATGAGAAGCTTAAAGAGAAAAGCAAAGGTAGAAATTATGACTTATCGGTTGCAGAGTATAAAGTAAAGCAGGAAAAACAGCATTTAGAAGATATGCAGGAACTGGTTGCTGAAGCAGATTTAGATATGAAAGCATCAAAGTTTGTAGCGGATGATTTGATTCGAACAGCGAGAAAAAAGGTAGAATTAATAGAATCTGATACTCTAAACAAAAAGAAAGAATTAGAAGAGCTTGATAAAGTAATTGTTATTAAAAAAGCAGACATTAAAGTATATGATGACAAGTTGAAAAGTTTAGAAAAACTTGTGGAGAGCTTCGATAAGGTTAAGGCGTATATTGCTTCATATCTTCCATTATCTCCACTGATAGAGGAATATTGTAATACTGTTGAACGAAAAAGCGACATTGAAGCTGGAAATAGTTATCGAGGTCTGCTGACAGCATTAGGGGAATTATTACAATCATTCAAGGAATTGATTATTGATGGAATATGTTGGTTCCCTAGATTGATGCGATGGCATACCAGTAAAGGAGAGGTAGCTCCAATATTTAGTGATTATAAGAATGAAGGTTATGCTTATAGGCTGAAAGCTTATATGAATGTAATTACTAAGGAACAGTATAGTGTTGAAAGTGTTCAGGCGGAGATTAAGGCTGAGAATCGTGTGGGAACGCTGGAACAGTTGGAGGAGAAGATAGTAGAAAGAGAACAAATATTTAAAGAATATGCTATAAGTGAAAAGAGAAGATAATAATAGAGCTGTCATTTTATATGGCAGCTCTATTATACATATAAGGATAATGTAGATAGGATTAAAGGAGGTTATTATCGCGCAATGCATTATAAAACATAGAACGTCCTGAATAATTCCAATAAGCGCAATCCTGTTCCATAAACAACCATTTTATTGCAAGTATAATAATTTCAATGGGGTGTTGATTTCCATTATAATCAGAAAATGTGGCACCACTCGGAGTAATGGATACATTATTGCATTGATAGATATTACTAATTAGTGCTGAAATATGTTCGTAGTGATTAGGAAAATTGGTTTTGCAATCTGTTAGTGCTGAGATAATATCATTATGACTTGGATTAGAATAACGTCTGTTCTTTTTAAAGTATAACCCACTAACATTAACAGTAAAATCAAATCCTTTGTTTAGTTGCGTTGGGCGTTTTAGAAAAATTCCATAATTTGAAAAATATTCTACATTGTATTGATATCTAGAAGCATTAATTCCGTTGCCAGTTCCAGCCTCTTCATTTAGAAATGTTGAAATAAGTGCAGAACGCATTGTGGCACGATTTCCATTTGGTAATTGATATTCGATTGTCCTTGTCATTAAAATAAATCCTCCTTAAAAAATTCTGTGATTTCTACATTTAATACATTTGCAATTTGATTCAAAACAGAAATAGAGATGCTCTTATCACAACCCGAGGCCTCAATTTTAGATAAATAGCTAATGCTTATTTGCGCTGCCTCTGCAAGCTGTGGCTGAGTGAGCTTTGCCTGCTCTCTATAATGTTTTATATTTG
>CAZQRO010000137.1:0-3979 GCA_964595785.1 uncultured Eubacterium sp. | reverse complement strand
CATGGATGAATTCACAGGGGCACAGAGAAAATATTTTAAATGGAAATTTTGGGAAAATTGGTATAGGATTTGTAAGTGGCAGAGGTGAATATGGCACGTATTGGGTTCGGATATTTACAGATTAATGATTCATTTTGAAAATAAATCGAATTTTTTGAGATAAATTAGTTCATTAGTTGCAAATATAGATTTCATTTATTAAAGTTTTGTGATTTAATTGACACAAAAAAATATTAGTGTTAAGGTAAATTGCATACAATAGTTGATATATAAATGCTTGAATGAAAGGCAGGAATTAATTTGAATATAAATGGAATCTATTATTTATTAAAGAATAATGGTTATCTTATCATGAATAGTAATGTCCCTTTTATCAGATTCTTCTGTAGAACTGATGAGAATAGTGGAATAATGAATGTGATTGGATGTATAGACAATGTAGCTAAAGATAATCTTACGGCAGAACAATTAGATAATATTGCATTTCAGGTGGAACGAAAATTTTTATTATCAAGAACTAGAAATGTTAATACAATATTTTTTATTTATAGTGATGATTTTGAGAGAGATAAAAAATTTTGTGAGTGTCAGTCAAAATTCTGGATTCTGGATACATTAGCTGAAAGAGTTATTGTTTTTGAAAATCAGCCGGAAGATTTTGATGGAATAAGAGTAAAGTTAGAATCTATGATTAACCAGACGAAGGTTAATGCAGGACCGATACAGTATAAAAGAAAAATTAGAAAATATCCATGGATTACATTGGGATTGCTTGCAATTAATATAATATATTTCTTTGTATTAGAGTCTATGGGCTCAACGGAGAATACACTTTTTATGTTAAATCATGGAGCAGCATTTCATATAAATATATTTGAAAATCACGAGTATTATAGATTATTAACATGTATGTTTATGCATTTTGGTTTTGCACATTTGCTTAATAATATGATAGCATTGCTATTGTTAGGTAATGAGGCAGAGAAATTCTATGGAAAAACAAAATTTTTTGTTATATATATGATAAGTGGATTATTTGGAAGCCTGATTTCATCACTTTATTATCAATATACAAACGGATTGGTGATTTCAGCCGGTGCATCAGGCGCCATTTATGGAATTATAGGTGCACTTATTGTAAAGATTGTAGAAGACAGAAGAAAGAATATGACATCTTTTGGTAAGATTGGACTGGTATTAATATTGCTGGTTATGGCTGGAAAGGGAAGTGGAAATGTGGATAATATTGCACATATAGGAGGATTTGTAGCAGGAATGTTATCTGGTATTGTGTGTTATTTTATAATGAGCAGAAGTAAAGAATATTGAAAAACTTAGTATAATATATTAAAATGAATTTGAACATTTTGAATTAGTTTAGGTATTAATTTTTTTAGGAACTTTTGTCTTTAAGAATAGAGATATTATGAAGTACTAAAGCAGTGGAAGGAGGACGCAGTGTTGCAGACATTGTGTGCATAAAGAAAATGAATATTAATATATATTATGGTGGAAGAGGATTAATTGAGGATCCAACTTTATATGTACTCTCAAGGATAGAAAAAGTATTAGAAGAATTGAGGGTAAATGTTAACAGGTACAATTTGTTCGAATTAAAAAGTTCCATTACTACGTTGCCACAGACGTTAAAAGAGGCAGATGGAATTATATTAGCAGCAAGTGTGGAATGGCGTGGGATTGGTGGATATATGCAGGAATTTTTAGATGCATGCTGGTTGTATGGAGATAAAGATAAGATTAGTAAGTTATATATGGCGCCGGTAGTTATTGCTACAACATATGGTGAGAAAGAGGCACTTACGGATATTAAGAATGCATGGGAATTATTAGGAGGTATGCCCTGTTCAGGAATATGTGCATATGTTCAGGAATCGGTTGATTTTGAAATGAATAAGGAATATGCAGGGATTATAGAAAAGAAGACAGAAAATTTATATAGGACAATTTCTCAGAAAAAAAAGCCATTGCCATCAAGTAGTTATGCAATTAAACAGAATTTAATGAAAGATACGTTGGATTTAACACCACAGGAGACAGAGCAACTGTCAAAGTATGCATCAAATGATAAATATGTTAAGAAACAGAAAGAAGATATTGAGGAATTAACTTTTATGTTTAAGGGAATGCTAAGCAAACAGGACGTAAATATAGAGGATGACTATATAAAGAGTTTTACGACCTTTTTCACTGCACAGGATGGATTTTCAGCGAGTTATGCATTCATTATTGAAGATAAGAAAAAGACACTTGTAATTGAAGTTAATGAACAGGAATTAAAATGCAGATATGAAAAGACATTAGATGTTGACGTTTTAGCAAAATTATCGAGTGAAGCATTAGAAAATATTCTGAAAGGCAGATTTACATTTCAAAGGGCATTTATGACAGGTGAAATGACTGCAAAAGGAAACTTTAAGACATTGAGAACACTTGATGTTTTGTTTCCATTTTCTGACAGGCAGGTTTAATTGTGGTTAGTATTTTATAACGGAAGAGTTATGGTAAACACAGTTCCTTTTACGGCTTTAGATGTGATGGTTATTGAGCCTTTGTGAGATTCTATGATTTTTTTAGAAATGGGCAGACCAAGCCCGGTACCATTTGATTTGTAAGAGACCATTGGTGAAAAGATATTATCTAGATGTTCGGGTGATATTCCACAACCATTATCAATTATATCTATAATAACAGAGTTGTTATTTTTATGTAAATCTATATGAACAAAAGGGTTTGACTGAGAAGTGTCAAGTGCCTCACATGCATTTTTAATTAGATTGATAAATACTTGTTTTAACTTAGTTGCATCAGCCATTATACATGGAACAGATTCAGCAGCAGAAAGAGTAAGATTTATCTTACCCGAGGTATCAGTATTTTCATATGAACTAAGAATTGACTGAAGCATATCAAATAAATCAGTTATTTCTAAATTAAGTTTATTGCTGTTGTTGAAAAATGATAGTTCCGATATGAGGTTAACGAGATAATGAACATCACCGATAGTCTCGGACCAGTATTTATAATCCTTAACCTTAGGATGACTTGATTCAATAATCTGTAGAGAACTGTTGATAAGAGTAAGTGCATTGCCGAATTCATGTGTCATTTTACGAATTGACAAAGAATAATCATTTTCTAATGAAGAGATTATTTGCTGAAATTCCGGATTGGAATTGATTATTAAGTTTTCCTGTTTGTTAAAATTGCGATTCAAAATAACACCCCCGATAATTAATATATATATTTTTAGTCTATCATCTATGTGAAAAATGTCAAACGATTTTGGTCAACATATTTCGACAGAAAATGTTTTTGGCATAAATAGAGTTCATTTATGAACTCTTTTATAATAAAGTTATTACATTATTACACGAAAGGCAGGATAATAAAATGAATGACGATTGTATCTTTTGTAAAATTGCAAATGGAGTGATTCCTTCACACACACTTTTTGAGGATAATGACTTTAAAGTTATCTTTGATCTTGGACCGGCTACCAGAGGTCATGCATTAATATTACCAAAAAAGCATTTTGATAATATATATGAAATGGATGATGTGACAGCTTCAAAAATATTTGTACTGGCTAAGAGAATGGCATGTGCAATGACTAAAGCATTTGACTGTGATGGATTTAATATTATCCAGAATAATGGCAAATGCGCAGGACAATCAGTATTCCATTTCCACATGCACCTCATTCCGCGATATGATGGAGATAATGCAATTAAAATGTGGAAGGCAACTGAAACAACGAGTGAAGTATTAGCTCAGCTAGAGCAGAAAGTAAAAGAGATTCTGTAAGCATTGCTGAGAATTAAAGTCATTTTTGAGCCAGACAAATCTAATATAGAAGGCTGTGATTGATATAATATCAATCACGGCCTTCTTTGGAACTATGATAAAGTTCCGTTTGCACTGCATGTTAATGTAACAGTACGTGAAATAGTCTGCATAG
>CAZQRO010000136.1:0-4049 GCA_964595785.1 uncultured Eubacterium sp. | reverse complement strand
TGACTCAAATCTTCAATGAAGATGGTGTTTTAACACCAGTTACTGTACTTCAGGCCGGACCATGTGTAGTTACACAGGTTAAGACAGTTGATAATGATGGATACGGTGCAGTACAGGTTGGTTTTGTTGATAAGAGAGAAAAATTAGTTAACAGACCATTAAAAGGAATGTTCGATAAAGCAGGAGTTGCTTACAAGAGATTTGTAAGAGAATTCAGATTTGAAAATGCTGAAGAATATTCAGTAAAGGATGAAATTAAAGTTGATGTTTTTGCAGCAGGCGATAAGATTGATGCAACAGCAACATCAAAGGGTAAAGGATTCCAGGGTGCTATTAAGAGACACGGACAGTCAAGAGGACCTATGGCTCATGGTTCTAAATACCATAGACACGCAGGTTCAAACGGCTCTTGTTCAGATCCAAGTAAGGTATTCAAAGGAAAGAGAATGCCGGGACATATGGGTTCAAAACAGATTACAATCCAGAATCTTGAGATAGTAAGAGTAGATACAGAAAATAACCTGCTTTTAGTAAAAGGTGCAGTACCGGGACCTAGAAAAGCATTAGTAACAATTAAAGAAACAGTAAAATCTGGTAAATAGGTTTTTCTTAAGGAAGGAGGAACACACAGATGGCAAAAGTATCTGTTTACAATATGGAAGGAAATCAAGTTGGAGATATCGAGCTTAGTGATGGTGTATTTGGTGTTGAAGTAAATGAACACTTAGTACACATGGCAGTTGTAAGCCAGCTTGCAAATAATCGTCAGGGAACACAGAGTGCTAAAACACGTTCTGAAGTTAGTGGCGGTGGAAGAAAGCCATGGAGACAGAAAGGAACTGGTCATGCAAGACAGGGTTCTACAAGATCTCCACAATGGACAGGCGGCGGTGTTGTATTTGCTCCAAAGCCAAGAGATTATTCATTCAAATTGAATAAGAAAGAAAGAAGAATTGCTCTTAAGTCTGCTTTGACATCAAGAGTTCAGGACAACAAATTCATCGTTGTTGATGCACTTAAAATGGATGAAGTTAAGACAAAGACATTCGCTAATACATTAACAAACTTAAAGGTTAATAAAGCATTAGTTATCTTAAATGAAAATGATTCAAATGTTGTATTATCAGCAAGAAACATTCCTTCAGTTAAGACAGCATTAACAAATACAATAAATGTTTATGACATTATGAAATATGACACAGTTGTTATTGATAAAGCAGCTGTAGCAACAATTGAGGAGGTGTACGCATAATGGCAAATGTACAGTACTATGATGTAATCCTCAAACCGGTTATTTCAGAAAAAAGTATGAACGCAATGACAAACAAGAAATATACATTCTTAGTTCATGTAGATGCAAACAAGACAATGATTAAAGAAGCAGTTGAAAAAATGTTTGAAGGAACTAAGGTAAAGAGTGTTAACACAATGAACTTAGACGGTAAGAATCGTAGAAGAGGCGCAACAACTGGTAAAACAGCTAAGACAAAGAAAGCCATCGTTCAGTTAACAGAAGACAGCAAAGATATTGAAATCTTTGAAGGTTTATAAGATTAATAAATCTTAGTAAACAAAATATACGCAGTAAAGCGTGATAATAAACATCTGAAAGGAGAAACAAAAATGGGAATTAAGACATTTAAGCCTTATACACCTTCTAGAAGAAATATGACAGCTCTTGATAATAATGAGATTACAAAATCAGCACCAGAGAAGTCTTTAGTAGTTTCTTTAAAGAAGAATTCAGGTCGTAATAACCAGGGTAAGATTACTGTCAGACATCGTGGCGGTGGATCTAGAAGAAAATATAGAATTATAGATTTTAAGAGAAAGAAAGATGGTATTCCTGCAAATGTAGTTGCAATTGAATACGATCCAAACAGAACAGCAAATATCGCTTTAATCAGTTACGCAGATGGAGAAAAAACATATATCCTTGCTCCTAACGGATTAAAAGTTGGTATGACGGTAATGAGCGGTGCTGAAGCAGAAGTTAAAGTTGGTAATTGTTTACCACTTTCTGACATTCCTGTTGGTACAGAAGTACACAACATTGAATTATATCCGGGTAAGGGCGGACAGTTAGTTCGTGCAGCCGGTAATGCAGCTCAGCTTATGGCTAAGGAAGGCAAATATGCAACACTTAGATTACCATCAGGTGAAATGAGAATGGTACCGATTATTTGCAGAGCAACAATTGGTACAGTTGGTAACATCGAACATGACCTTGTTAAGATTGGTAAAGCAGGTCGTAAGAGAAACATGGGTATCAGACCTACAGTTCGTGGTTCCGTTATGAACCCTAATGACCATCCACACGGTGGTGGTGAAGGTAAGACAGGAATCGGTCGTTCAGGTCCTTGTACACCTTGGGGTAAACCAGCTCTTGGCTTAAAGACAAGAAAGAAAAACAAAGCTTCTAACAAGATGATTGTAAGAAGAAGAGACGGCAAAAACATGAAATAAAGGAGGTTTCACCTATGGCTCGATCATTAAAAAAAGGACCATTTGCAGATGAAAGTTTACTTAAGAAAGTAGACGCTATGAACGCAGCTGGTGACAAATCAGTTATTAAGACTTGGTCACGTCGTTCTACAATTTTTCCACAGATGGTTGGACATACAATAGCAGTTCATGATGGCAGAAAACACGTTCCGGTATATGTTACAGAAGATATGGTTGGACATAAACTCGGCGAATTCGTTGCTACAAGAACTTACAGAGGACATGGAAAAGACGAGAAGAAGAGCAAAGCTCGTTAATTGAAAGAGATTGAAAGGAGGTCAAATCCATGGCAAAAGGACATAGATCCCAAATAAAAAGAGCAAGAAATGCAAATAAGGATACAAGACCATCAGCAAAGTTATCTTATGCTAGAGTCTCAGTTCAGAAAGCATGTTTCGTACTAGATGCCATTAGAGGTAAGGATGTTCAGACAGCACTTGGTATTTTAACATACAATCCTAGATATGCATCTTCACTTATAGAAAAATTATTAAAATCAGCAATTGCAAATGCTGAAAATAACAATGGTATGAGCGCAGACAATCTTTATATCGAAGAGTGTTACGCAAATAAAGGACCAACAATGAAGAGAATTAAACCTAGAGCACAGGGCAGAGCTTACAGAATCGAAAAGAGAATGAGCCACATTACTATCGTGCTTAACGAAAAAGCATAATAGAACCCTGGGTATTGAAAAACGCGATAAAGAATCTAAATATGCGTATTCATGAAATTGGAAAGGAGATATAGCATGGGACAGAAAGTTAATCCTCACGGCTTAAGAGTCGGAGTAATTAAAGACTGGGACTCAAAATGGTATGCAGAAGCTGATTTTGCTGATAATTTAGTAGAAGATTACAAAATCAGAAAATACCTTAAAGAGAAGTTATATAGCGCAGGTGTTTCAAAGATTGAAATCGAAAGAGCATCTGACAGATTAAAAGTTATTATTTATACAGCAAAACCTGGTATCGTAATCGGTAAAGGCGGTGCTGAAATTGAAAAACTTAAAGTAGAAGTACAGAAATTTACATCTAAAAAATTAGTTATTGATATTAAAGAGGTTAAAAGACCTGATAAAGATGCACAGCTTGTTGCTGAAAACATTGCACTTCAGTTAGAAAACCGTGTATCATTCAGAAGAGCTATGAAATCTACAATGTCAAGAACGATGAAGAGTGGTGCTAAAGGAATTAAAACAAGTTGTTCAGGTCGTCTTGGCGGTGCTGATATGGCTCGTACAGAATTCTACAGTGAAGGAACTATTCCACTTCATACATTACGTGCTGATATAGATTATGGATTCGCTGAAGCAGATACAACTTTTGGTAAAGTTGGCGTTAAAGTATGGATTTACAAAGGCGAAGTTCTTCCAGTAAGAGAAGTTAAGGAAGGGAGCGATAAATAATGTTAATGCCTAAAAGAGTTAAGCGTCGTAAACAGTTCCGTGGCTCAATGAAAGGAAAAGCATTGAGAGGAAATACTATTTCAAATGGTGAATATGGTATCGTCGCTTTAGAACCAGCATGGATAAAATCAAACCA
>CAZQRO010000135.1:0-4049 GCA_964595785.1 uncultured Eubacterium sp. | reverse complement strand
TTAATTAATTAATTCTGTTATTTTTATCGTATGAATACATATACATTATAAATTCTATTATTTGCTAATATTATATAGACAAAGACATATATTTTTTATATAATATTTATGGACTTTATTAAAATTTTATTTTACGGAGGTAATATTAATGGTTAAGGAAAGAAATATTGCAATGTGTGTTATTTTATCAATTATAACATGCGGAATCTATGGAATCATTTGGTTTGTAAATATTACAGATGATGTCAACACTGTTTCAGGTGATTTTAAGACATCCGGTGGAATGGCATTCTTACTTTCAATCGTAACATGCGGAATCTATGGTCTATATTGGATGTATAATCAGGGCAGAAAAATTGATATGGCTAAGAATAACAAAGGTATTCCTGCAAGCAACAGCGGAGTTTTATACCTCATCTTATCTATTTTAGGTTTAGGAATTGTTTCATATTGTTTAATGCAGAATGAAGTTAATCATTTAGCATAATCATGAAGAAGAGAGCATTAACAGTTTGCAGATACATAGGTGTTCTTTTGGTAACAGGTATTCTATACGGAATATTTGTCATGAACACTGGCATTGGTATACCATGTATATTTAATCTTATTACCGGATATGAATGTCCGGGCTGCGGGGTAACCCGTATGTGTATGGCAATTATGAGATTAGATTTTAAGGCAGCATATAATTATAATAAAATGTTATTTTTATTATCGCCGGCATTGATTTATGTTTTTGCTTCTCAGATTTACAGATATGTAAGATTTGACAAAACTAAACTAACAAAAGTGCAGTCGGTAATAATATATATTATCGCTGCACTTTTAGTTATCTGGGGAATTATCAGGAATCTGTAATTCCCCTCCTTTTTTTATGACGTCTAATCAATATAAATATAAATAATATCCATAATACAACTGCTGCTGCAACTGCTATCATAGCTGCTGTCTGCCAATTATGATAAGTAGTGGCATATTTATAACCTAGTTCACTGTTTAATGTCAGAAGTTTTTCCCCTGATACCTGTGAAGTTATATATACAGCATATACTGTAATTCCAACCGCCGCTGCTGTTCCAATTAAACTTAAAATTAACATTAATATTATCATTATCGAAGTTCCTCCTTCTTGTTCTACTCAACTTTATCCTTATGCTTACGCCTCTTAAATCCTTTGATAAATATAATAATGTATACAATCAGAAGTACAATTACAACTGCGGCAAGAATGTATAACTCCATACGGCTTTCCTTACTTAATTCATATGTTACTGTGGCTGTATACTGTGAAGTATTTCCCGCAATATCTGTTGCCACGAGTTTTACATCATTTTTTCCCATACCGAGACTGACTTTTTCGTTAAAGTAACCCTTTTTCATAGTTACCTTTTTACCATTTAAGGTTAAGACAGCTCCTGCCTCTGAATAACCGCTTATATATATGTAATCATCAGAGATTATCATATTATCAATATCTTCTGATACTGAAAGTGCCGGCGCAACTGTATCCACATAGATATTCTTTGTAAATGTTATTACATTTTCTTTTTCGTCAGTTATACGAAATGTAACCGTATTATCACCATCACTCATGTTAATCTTATATTTTGCTGATTCTGTTTCACCTTCAATCATTAGTTCATCATTTAAAAGTGCATCAATTGTATATTTTCCCGTAAATGCAACATCTGCCGTAATAAATCTATGGTTTGTACTATTTCCTTCCACATCATATGTTACCGCCACTTTTACTGTAGTATTTTTTGAAACTTCAATTTTATCATAATTGCAATTACTGTCACTATTAACTACTGCAATAAATACCTTTTCTGCATCTTCTAGAAAATCTCCATAATATAAAGTATCACCTTCACATTCCTGCTCTGTAATAAGATTAGATTCGGAATCCCACACATATACTGTGTGCTTATCGTTTTCATTTTCATTTGTCCAGCTAATGTAATAGCCATCGTTATATTTTCCACCTTTAACATCTTTTACTTTAACCTGGCTGTCTTTGCACTGATAACTTACTACTGAATCAGAATATTCCTTTTTAGACACACCGTCTTTTGATACTATTATATAAAAATGATATTCTCCAGGTTTTAAGCTGTTAAGTTCAAACTCAAATTCCCCGCTGGCTGCGCCATTTCCGCTATAAACACGTTGTCCGTCATATCCGTCTTTATCGGTATCTGCAAATACCTCTACCTGTATCTGTTCAGGGCAGTCACTTATAGAATATTTACCTGCATATTTGTCACCATTTGGAGTTACCGTAAATGAATCAATAACCATTGAATTCGGCATCTGACCTGCATCTACAGTAACCTGTCCTAAGTTATTACCAGTTACCCTGATTATCCATTCACCCTGTGCAGCCTGTCCCACACTTACCACAGCCTCACCATTTGCCTCATAGACATCATCAGGCGTCTGTGCTTTACTATATACCTTACCATCAGGAGAAATGAGTTCTATCGAACCCGCCTCTTCCACATTATTCCACGAAATATAGAATACAGCATTAGTATAATCTTTACTTACATTTAATTTTAATTCTTTCGTCTCCGCAAATGCATTTATTGAAAAAAGAAGTATAAGCATTAGTGAAAAACCGATTAATTTAATAAATCTTTTCATTTTAACCTCCGCGAGTTTAATTAGTCGTTACGCTTATCTTATCCCATATAAAAAGTCCGCCGTCATCATCATACCAAAGTGTTCCTTCTTTATCCACACCACCGTCTTTATAATTCACCGTTACAGATGCTTTGTCGAAATCCCATTCAAATTCTATCTTAATTGAAGCCTCTCCATTAACATGAATCTTAAGTGGAGAACAATCAATTTTACCATTAAGTGCTGCTTTCTCGTATGCTCCGGTTAGATTTCCGCCTACATTCACATTTGCTCCGGCGGCAACTTCAAGTCCGAAACCTGATATATTAAGGTCAATTCCTGCTGCTATATCCAGACCCTCTTTATTTATCTTCGCTTCCGCCTTTGCTTTTTCAGAACCAAGAAGTGTCATTTCCGCACCAACCTTGAATTCCGGTTCAGAGAAATTAATTTCTATGGTTCCGTCTATGTTACCGATTTCGCCCCATTCCTTGAACTTTTTGAATAATGCATTATCAAGATTTACTACATTGAAAATATTAGCTTCCGCACCTACTTTTCCGGCAAGTACTATATCCTGATAATCATATGCGTCAGACTGAATATCTGTGCCTATTATCTTATAAGTCTCTGGAGATACAAGTGTTTCATACAGTTTAAGTATTCCCGTACTCATTCCCTGTAATGAACCTCCTACCTTGTTTATCTCAATAATCTTGTAAAGAGGTATTCCCGGATTAAGCGATGCATTTAATTCTACCTTATCCGGAAGCCAATAGTATGATGAAAGGCTGCCATCTATTCCTTCTATTCCTGTCCCGCCGAATCCTGGAATAAGTTTGCTAAAATCAATACTTCCGCCAATCTTCCAATACTCATTGTCTGCATCTAATGAATTGAGTTTAAGACTGATTTCATTTATTCCAAATGTTCCAAACCTCAATGAATCATTAGCATTAATCGTCACTTCACCACCAAACTGAATTCCGTCAGGTGTTAATGCCATTGATACTGCAAGGTCACCTGCATCTGATATGTCAAATTTATTTGCTTTTGCCCTTGACTGAGGTTTTGGTTCCGGTTTATTTGCACCTTTTTTATGTGTAAGTGATTTATTAACATCATCTACTATTTTATCTAACCTCACTGATTTAATGTCTATTTGTAATCTGTTTGAATAGAGATTGACCTCTGCTGCATCTATATCCATTATTAATGGAATAGATAAATCAAAATCACAGATTGTACTGTCAAATGATGTGGAGTTTGCATCAACATCTATAGAATATCTGCTCCTTTGTATTACATAATCTTTTCCTGCCATTATAAGAGATGCATAACCATTAGCCTCGTTCATCTGGTCATAACTGCAGATGCGAAAGGTAAACTTTCTTTTAATCTACCAATTTTAAAAAAATCAATTT
>CAZQRO010000134.1:0-4069 GCA_964595785.1 uncultured Eubacterium sp. | reverse complement strand
GACATAAAAATGTATGCAAGCATCCATTTTATGTCCATTTGTCCCTTGTCTCATAATATAAAGTGCAGCTTTTGCTTTATTATAAAAGAATAGAAATATATTATTCTTTTTATAATGAAACAAAAACTGCACTTTCTTTTTTAAATTTTTTATAAAGGGTCTTGACAAATGAAATATCAAGTGCTACATTATCTTTATGAATTAATTAGCACTCTAATCAGGTGAGTGCTAACAACAAAACATCATAACACATGAATGGCATCACGAAAGGAAAGGTGTACATGGAAATTGATGAGAGAAAACTAAGGATACTCAATGCAGTAATCAAAAGTTATCTTAATACTGGAGAGCCGGTGGGTTCTAGAACAATCTCGAAAGAGACAGATTTGAACTTAAGTTCAGCAACCATTCGTAATGAGATGGCGGACTTAGAGGAGATGGGATACATTGTTCAGCCACATACTTCTTCAGGAAGAATTCCTACAGATGCGGGTTATCGTCTATATGTTGATAAACTTATGGAAGAGAAAGCAAGTGAACTTGACTTAAAAGAGAAAAGTCTTAATGAGATGAAGGAATTTCTTAATGATAAAGTGGAAAAAGTTGAGGAATTGCTTCAGAATACAGCTAAACTGTTGGCAGCCAATACTAATTATGCAACTATGATTACTACTCCGGTAGTGAAGAATTCAAGGAAGCTTAAGTTCATACAATTATCTCTGTTAGAAGAAGATAAGTTATTATGTGTGGTGGTAACGGAAGGCAACACAATTAAGAATAGAATCATTTCTCTTAAGGAAGAATTAGATAATGAGATATTGTTAAAACTCAATATTTTATTTAACAGCAGTCTTAACGGATTATCGCTTGAAGAGATGAATATAGGTCTTATATCTAAGATAACAGGTCAGTCTCCTGAACATATGGAATTAGTAAGAGATATTATAGATGCTGTTGGTCTGGCACTTTCGAATGAAGAAGATTTTAAGATTTATACAAGTGGCACAACTAATATTTTTAAATATCCTGAACTTAGCGAGAGCAGTACGGCAAGTGAGATAATCAGTACATTTGAGGAAAAGAAATTACTTACTAACTTAATTGTCGATAAGAATGAAGAATCTGATGATAAAAAAGAGATTCAGGTATATATAGGAAATGAGACACCTGTACAGTCGATGAAGGATTGCAGTATTGTAACTGCAACATACGAGATTGAAGATGGTGTCAGAGGAACAATCGGTATTATCGGTCCAAAGAGAATGGATTATGAAAAAGTGGTCGAGACTCTTAAGACTGTTAAAACACAATTAGATGAAACATTTAGAAAGCATGATGAATAGAAAGGTGGTATGAAGTAAGTGACAGATAATAAGATAGATGAAGAAAATATTGAAACTGTGGAAGAACAGTTAGAAGCTGTAGAAGAAACGATAGCAGCGGAAGACGATATTACAGTAGAAATGGAAAAAACCATGGAGGAATCCGCAGAAGATTCAGTGGAGGAAAAAGCAGAAAATGATTCCAAAGAAGGTGAGAAGAAGAGTTTTTTCAAGAAAGACAAGAAAAAAGATAAAAAAGATGAATTAATAGAAGAACTCACAGATAAATATAAGAGAACATTTGCAGAGTTTGATAATTTTCGTAAACGTTCAGAAAAAGAGAAATCAGCCATGTACGAAGTTGGTGCAAGAGACATTATAGAAAAGATTTTGCCGGTGGTTGATAATTTTGAAAGAGGATTTAAAGCTGTTTCGGAAGAAGAACTAGCAACACCTTTTGCAGAAGGAATGGATAAGATTTATAAACAGCTAATAAAGACACTAGAAGATTTTGGTGTTAAAGAAATCGAAGCAGAAGGTAATGAATTTGACCCTAATCTTCATAATGCGGTAATGCATATAGAAGATGAAGAATTAGGAGAAAACGTTGTGGCGGAAGTATTACAGAAAGGCTATATGTACAGAGATACAGTAGTCCGTCACAGCATGGTAAAGGTTGCAAACTAATTATTAATAAATTACATTTAATTTAGGAGGAATTAATTATGAGTAAAATTATAGGTATTGACTTAGGAACAACAAACTCATGTGTAGCAGTTATGGAAGGTGGTAAACCGACAGTTATTGCTAATACAGAGGGACTTAGAACTACACCATCAGTAGTAGCGTTTACAAAGACGGGAGAAAGACTTGTAGGTGACCCTGCAAAACGTCAGGCAGTAACTAATGCAGAGAAGACAATTTCTTCAATTAAGAGACATATGGGTACAGATTACAAAGTATCAATTGATGACAAGAAATATTCTCCGCAGGAGATTTCAGCCATGGTTCTTCAGAAATTAAAAACTGATGCTGAGGGATATCTCGGAGAAAAAGTAACAGAAGCAGTCATTACAGTTCCAGCATATTTCAATGATGCACAGCGGCAGGCAACAAAAGATGCAGGTAAGATTGCAGGACTTGACGTTAAGAGAATCATTAATGAGCCAACTGCAGCGGCTTTGGCTTATGGACTTGATAATGAAGAAGAGCAGAAGATTATGGTTTATGACCTTGGTGGTGGAACATTTGACGTTTCCATAATTGAAATTGGTGACGGTGTAATTGAAGTTCTATCTACTTCTGGTGATAATAAGCTAGGTGGAGATGACTTTGATGATAGAGTTACTAAATATATGATTGATGAATTTAAGAGTAAGGAAGGCGTAGACCTATCTAAAGATAATATGGCTCTGCAAAGACTTAAAGAGGCTGCAGAGAAAGCAAAGATAGAATTATCTACTGCAACTACAACTAATATAAACCTTCCATTTATCTCTGCAACTGCAGATGGACCTAAACATTTTGATATGGACTTAACTAGGGCCAAATTTGATGAATTAACTAATGATTTAGTAGAAAGAACTGCAGTTCCAGTTCAAAATGCATTAAAAGACGCTGGACTTAAGGCTTCTGATTTAAATAGAGTCTTGTTGGTAGGTGGCTCAACACGTATGCCTTCAGTTCAGAATAAAGTTAAGCAAATAACTGGCCATGAACCATCTAAGAATTTGAATCCTGACGAATGTGTTGCACTGGGTGCTTCCATTCAAGGTGGAAAGCTAGCAGGAGATGCAGGGGCAGGAGATGTATTACTTCTTGACGTAACACCTCTTTCCCTATCAATTGAGACTCTTGGTGGGGTAGCAACAAAGTTAATTGAAAGAAACACAACTATTCCTACTAAGAAGAGTCAGATTTTCTCTACAGCTGCAGATAACCAGACTGCTGTTGATATCCATGTGGTACAAGGTGAGAGACAGTTTGCTAAGGACAATAAGACACTAGGACAATTTAGATTAGATGGTATTCCACCAGCTAAAAGGGGTGTTCCACAGATAGAAGTTACTTTTGATATTGATGCTAATGGTATAGTTAATGTATCTGCTAAGGATTTAGGAACAGGACGCGAGCAAAACATTACTATAACTGCAAGCTCTAACCTGTCTGATGATGATATTCAAGCAGCTATTAATGAAGCGGCAGAATACGAAGCACAGGATAAGGTAAGAAAAGAAGCGGTTGATTTAAAGAACGATGCTGATTCATTAGTCTTCCAGACAGAGAAAGCTTTAGAAGAAGTTGGAGATAAGATTGATGCAAATGATAAAGCCGCAGTAGAAGCTGACCTAGCTGAACTTAAGGAATTAGCTGAAAAAGCAGTTCCTGAAGAGATGACCGAAAGTCAAGTAGATGAATTGAAGCAGGCTCAAGAGAAGTTAACAAATAGTGCCCAAGAATTATTTACAAAACTCTATGAACAATCTGCACAGGCAGCAGGGAATGCAGCTGGTGAGGATGCTGATTCTGATACATCAACTGATTATAATGACGACGATGATATTGTTGATGGAGATTATGAAGAAGTATAAATATAAATATATAGTATA
Organism: uncultured Eubacterium sp.; assembly: GCA_964595785.1. Taxonomy (GTDB): domain Bacteria; phylum Bacillota; class Clostridia; order Lachnospirales; family Lachnospiraceae; genus Bovifimicola. The sequence continues at coordinate 138 of CAZQRO010000134.1, read as the reverse complement.
ATAAAAATTACATCAGGTTCTAATCATTAATCAGGTTAGAATCTGATGCAATTTATTCTGTCCAACCATTAGGTGTAAGGAAAGATATATTCTTGGTTAGTTTTGACAGCCTTGACGTAGGGACATAAATAAAGTAAG
>CAZQRO010000133.1:0-4130 GCA_964595785.1 uncultured Eubacterium sp. | reverse complement strand
TTGTGTAATATTATAACACTTTTTATTAAGAACGTCATTATATTTTGTTATCCGCAGGCTATTTATTAGAAATTTTACATTTTCAAAACAAAAAACATATTATACTTTTGCCTATTGCATAAACAAATAACCTGCAGATTATTTTCTGTTGATTTTATCTCAAATATAACTGTTCAGTATCTTCACAGTCACTCTCAAATAACATATTATGGTGTTCTAGGATCTCTCCTATAAATTAATCAACAGTATTTCGTGATATATTATTTTTCCAAAAACAGTATTTCTTTTTACGACATAAATTTATTCATGTTGCTTTCCAACACATTTCTTTTACTTGTGGTCTCCTCATCAAACACCTTATTAATAAGGTTCGGATCCCAGTTTCCTAATTCAATAACATCTGCATTAACAGGATAATCTGATATTCCTGCTTCCTGATATTCCTCTGCATACATAATTGCATACGTTCTGGCGCCTTCATAGACACTCTTATCAACCTTAGCACTTGATAATTTAAGAATCTCTTCTTCGTTAACATTAATTAGTATACTATCTTCAATTCTCTTAATTATCTTTTTGTGTTCAGCTATAATATAATCTTCTCCATTAGGAAATGTTATTCTTATATCAACCACGCTTCCTTCAAGAATTCCAGAATGTAATTCAATATCAGAATAAATATGAAGTCTCACATCATCTGCCGTCTTTTCCTGTTCATGCACCATACTTAAATCTACTATTGTCCCCTTTTCAACATCGATTTTTAATTCTTTCCCTATTAATTTGTCTTTTGAAGTTAAACCGTTAAGTCTCTCTTCACTATATAAGCTGTATTCAATCAAATCACTTTCTAAAATCAAATCGCCTTTACTTTTATTACAGTTTAATCCATAAGCCGTTATAGGTTTTCGCGATTGCTGGCTGTCTTCCAATTCAGTTAATTCTTCCCTGCATCTTCCATGGTCAACCATCTCCACAGTAAGTATTATTCCCAACGGAACTGCTGCCATAACAACTCCTGTAATAAGAGCAATCAACAAGTTCTTCTTTCTCTGCCATATAACCGCTGCCATCATCCCTCCCATATAATCTGTTCAATATCCGAAAGCTGTCTGCCATTTATTTTGAAAGGATTAGGTATTATCGGTATTCTATATACCCTTTTTCTAATTATGGATTTAAGATAATCTGCTGATTCCTCATCTCCAAGAGAATACATATATTTCCACTTCATTCCATCATCTGACAGGATAGTATTATTAAATTCAGTTATAGATGTGATTATTTTCCATGGATTTACAAAACCAATAAAGAATTTCTTATCACACATACTTATTTCATTAGAAAATCCTCCATAATTATCTCCCGCATCCATTATTATACATTCATAATCTTTTTGAAAAACTTCAGCCATTCTTTCCTTAGTCATTCCCGGATAATATGTAACCTTCTTTATCTTATAACATTTATTCTGATGTGAATCTTCCGGTATACATACCTTTTCAAGAAATCCATAATCATCATCTCTATTAAGATCTACAATTGCTGTTTTTCTTCCAAGAATCTCAGCATAATAATTACCTATTAATATCGAGAAATGTGTTGCTCCCACACCCTTTTCTGTTCCAGCCACAACTGCTTTCACATATCTTTCATTCTTCTTAATAATCTTTCTTTTACCTTTTAAAATAATCATTTCTTCCTCCACGACGTCTCTATCTTATGCAGAGGCTTTCTAACTATCCTCTTTGCAATGTTACTATAGAATTCCATCGTGCCTTTATCCATAATGAATGGATTCTCAAAATACGGCATCTTTATAATGTCAATGCTTCTCTGCCTTAAAAGTCGTTTTATACCTTTTTCATCAGAGAAATTTGCAACATACAAAACTTTTTTCTCCTCGCTTTCAAAAATATAGTCATTAAACATAAATTCATGATAGCTTTTTATATCTGTAATCACCACAATTACAAATCCATCAAAATCCTTAATATTCCCATGGCACAGACCGCAATCATGTATATTAATCCGTTTCTCTGATTCATAATCCTCATCGGTTTCTCTAAAGAATTCTCCATAATCAGGCAATATTCTGCATTTGTCATATACATATATTCCATTAGTGCATTCTGCCCTATCATCATAGCCTATAAGATTAATTATTTGTTTCGATGAACTTTCCTCCATATAGATTGCATTATAGGATTCTTCTGCAAAATATTTAGAAAATCCAAGTGCAAAATGCGTCACTCCTGCATATCTTCTGCAGCCATATATGTAGATATCCTGATTAGATTTATCACATTCTCTGTTTTCATTAATTAAAGCATTTAAGTTATTCTTAATAACTAATGCAGAAGTGTATCTTTGTTCCGGATTCTTCTCCATACATATTGATATAATCCTTAAAATGTCATCTCTATATTCTGTCATCTTCACCTGATAACGTTTATACACTTTCTGTATCAGCACGCCAATACTGTATACATCTGTCCATACTCCGGGTTCTTCATTATTCAGCTGTTCAGGTGCAGCATACTCCTTAGTAGCCATCGCATACTTTCTTACTTCTCCATCCATAACCATGCAGTTACCAAAATCAATCAGATATATACCCTGTTCGCATATAACGATATTCTCTGGCTTTAAATCCCTGTAAATCACGCCAAATGGTCTGATGGTATGCAGCGATTCTAAAATCATGCATATATCGGAAAGATACTTTATTACCTCTTTAACATCATTATCCTCACTCTTAAAATATGATAAAAAAGATATTCCTTCAATATATTCTTCTACAATATACCAGTTACAATCATCCTCATCCACATCATAAATTATGGGAATTCCCTGAATATTAACCTCTTTCAGAATATTAATCTCCACATTATAACATTCTGAATTAACCTCATTCTTAGGTATCATCTTTATGGCACGCTTAACCCCAAGCTTCCTATGTCTTGCTAAAAACACCTTAGATGTACCTCCGCCTCCTAATTCACAAACCTTTTCATATTTACCATCAGGATAATCAAAGATTTTTAAATATATAGTTTTCTCCTCCTTTCATTTGGTCATTTATTAATTTGTTGTATGTTGTATTTGCATTATAATACATTTCATTTTATTTTGCAACATTATTTTTAATAAAAGTAAAAGTTTCACAAATAAAAACTTTACAGATTAGCACCGCATAAGTTATACTATGCTTAAAATTTTAATCACAATTAATTTTTAGATGATATACTAACAGATATAACTATTCAAAATCATATTTCGAAACCTGTGGTTGATTTATAAACCATGTGTAACGAGATGGAGGTATGCATATGAAGATAGAGAAAATAAATGATAACCAGATTAGATGTATCCTTGATAAAAGTGATTTGCTTTCTAGAAATATTAAGGCCAGTGAATTAGCATATGGTTCTGATAAAGCAAATATTCTTTTTAAAGAAATGACCGAACAGGCAAACAGGCAGTTTGGGTTTCAAATCAGTGATACACCTGTTATGATAGAAGCAATTCCTCTTGCAGATGAAAGTATTGTCCTAATTATTACCAAAGTTGATGATCCTGAAGAACTTGACACGCGTTTTTCCAGATTCTCTCCAGGTAAGGACGAACCATCTCAGGATGTTCAAAATAATAATAAAATTAATAAAGCCAATGAAATTCTTAATCTGCTGAATACTTTCCGTGAAGCATTATCCGATTCTTCCGGCTTAAGTGTTTCTCCACTTTCAGCGCTTAAAAAAGGTTCAACAGGTAATATTATTAAAAACGGCAGTGAACCTGATAATCTGATAATAATTTTTCAGTTTGATAATATCGATAAAATTATTGAATTATCAAAGGTTCTTAGTATAAAATATCATGGCTTGAATTCTCTGTATAAAAAGAATTCTCTGTATTATCTTACTGTTGCTAAATCTGACCATACACCGGAAGAATTTAACCAGATATGCAACATTATCTGTGAATATGGCAATCGCACCTCCAATACCGGCTTATCCCGAGAATATATTGAAGAACATTGCGAGATAATTCTTAATAATAATGCATTACAGGAACTTTCAAAGATATTATGATACAAGATTAGATTGAATCAAATAATATGAATTATA
>CAZQRO010000132.1:0-4185 GCA_964595785.1 uncultured Eubacterium sp. | reverse complement strand
TATAATTCAGGGAGCCTTGTTCATCCTAGATGTATAACTGCTATTGAAATTGAGAATGAAGAAATAAAACTTGTAAAATGGTGTATAAGTCCTGATAAATGTAATCATCTTACTGTTTGCAGGGAATTGTTGTAGAGAAAACAAAATTTGCAAAAAATGCATTAGCATAAAGGCATTTACCGGATGCAGTATAGAGACAAAAGATGAAAAGAAAATAGGAGAGGTAGATTTTTCCATTGTTCCGGAGGAAAGTCTGCCTGATGAATTAAAAGTGATTATAGATGAGCGTAAAGGAGAAATATTTAAAACAACTTATGCAGATAAAGACAATCTCTATATTGCAATCGGTTATGGTGAGCAGCCGACAGGTGGTTACAGCATAGGCGTGAGTGAACTGTATGAGACAAGAAACGGCATATATTAAGACAGAATTCATAGGTCCGGCAAAGAATGACGAAGTGATTAATATGGAAGGAATTGAAGATGGAGACACTATCAATGTAGACCTGGTAATTGATGATTTAAATGTAAGTGTAATCAATTCCAGAAAAATATGTGTAAAAGCCATAATTACTGTAGTTGCAATTGCAGAAAATATAAGTGATGAAGAGTTTGCAGTAGATATCGATGATGAGCATGTGGAATATATTAAAGATTCCATTGAACTGACACAGATTGCCATAAGGAAAAAGGATTTACTAAGGATACGTGAAGAGATAAATCTTGGAACAGGCAAATTAAATATTAATGAAATTATATGGTGTACGTCTAATCTGTGCGGACAGCAGACAAAAGTTATGCAGGATAAGATAGGAATATCAGGAGAGATAGTTGTCTTTGTTCTATATACGGCAGATGACGGACCTTTGCAGTGGATGGATGCAAATGTACCATTCAATGGAATAATAGAGGTACCGGGATGCAGTGAGGATATGATACCAAATATAGAACTTAAGTTAACTAATGCAGATATTGAGGCAAGACCGGATTATGATGGTGAACAGAGAATGCTGCAGTTAGACGGAATAGTAAGCGTTGATATCAAATTATACGAAGAGCAGCAGTTCAATATTGTTAAAGATGCATATTCTCATAAAAAAGATTTAGTGTTAAAGATGAAAAAAACAGATTATGAGAATCTTCTTATGAAAAATATTACCAAGTGTAAGGTAGTTGAAAAGATACAGACAAAGAATATAGATGGTGCCCATATTATGCAGGTATGCAACTGTATGGGAGATATTAAATTAGACGATATTTCTGTATCGGAAGATGGACTTTTAGCAGAAGGGGTAATAGAAGTTTCAATTCTGTACATATGCTCAGATGACACTAATCCATTATGCTGCCTTAAGGAAATCGTACCATTCAGTCAGAAGATTGAAGTGAATAACATAAATGAGGACAGTGTTTATAATATAAAGACGGCAACAGAGCAGATTCAGGCAAATATGGTTGGAACAGATGAGATAGAAGTAAAAGCATCGTTATTATTAGACTGTATAGCTTTTGACAAGATGACAAAAGATGTAATTGTGGATATGGAAGAGAAAGACTATGATATGGAAATGATAAGTGCGTTGCCCGGAATAGTAGGGTATGTAGTAAAAAAAGGCGATATACCGTGGAGTATTGCTAAGAAATTCTACACCACAGTGGATAGCCTTAAGAAAATAAATGAGTTAAAAAATGATGAACTTGAATCTGGTCAAATGCTCGTAATTGTTAAAAAGTTATAATAACTAATATATCTAAAATAACACATTTTGACACTCAAATTATAATTAGTAAGAAAAATTAAGTAATATGCAGATTTATTCTGCGGAAGTCAGATAACTGTTTATACAATATAAAGTTTGTCCGTTATATTCCACGCGTGCCCAGCCAAATTCCGTATTGATGCCTGTTCTTTTGGCAGTATCGCCATTTTTGAGAACAGAGGCTACTGTGGCATCGGGATTAGTTACACTTGGAAGAACCCTTAAGTTGACTTCTATTTTTGCAGTAACGGAATCATTACAGTCAGTAAATTGTGTTTTCAGACCATCTCCTGAACCTGCACCTTCTAAAGTATTAGATGGTACATATGACAAATCAGTAGTAAGGTAACTTGAAACAGCATAATAAGTCTGGTTATTATAAATAATTCTTGACCATCCGCTGTCACTAATGCCTGTTCTTGTAGCAGTATCACCATTATTAAGTGTTGCAAGGATACTACTGTCGATATCCTGACTTGGAATATCACGAAGATTGGCAGATTCTTTAGCAGTAACATTTTCATTTACAGAAGAAAACTTCATAAGGGCTTCGGCATTGGCAGTTTCTGTTTGAGGGGTCATATCACTTTTAGAGTCAGCAGTTGAATTATATCCAAAATATGCCACATTTATATCTACTGTGGTGCTAATGCCATCAACATTTCCACGATTAGTATACTGCCACATATTGTGCATTCCTGAATACGAAGAAGTTGTGGTGGAAGTATCAGGATATTGGGCAACCCATATCTTATAGGATTTCTGTAAATCAGAAGTTATCCATTCGCTGTTATTAGTAAGTTCACCTGCAGCGGCATAGAACATAGGAGTATAGCCTTTAGAATATATTTCATCCATAAATGCCTTGGCAATTGTAGTTCGTTCTGCACTTCCAAGGCTTTTTTGTCTGCTGTCAGAGTTATTAAAACCTTCGCTGTCATAAGCCACAGGATAAGTAATTTTGTATGAGGAAATATAGTTACTTACCCAGTCAGCCTCTTCTTTTGCTTCATTTTCTGAAATGGCAGTTGAGAAAAAATACACACCAATCTTAATGCCGTTGGCAGTTGCTTCCTGCATATTATATTTGGCATTGGTATCTTCATAAATAGTGCCGTCAGTCTGCGTGCGGTAACCGACTCTTATCATTGCAAAGTCAATTCCACTGGCAGCTACTTTTGCCCAGTCAATAGTACCCTGATATTTAGAAACATCAATTCCATAAGTGGTATCACTAGTTTCATTACCGGTAGACAAAATGGAAGCAATATCTACCTCCATTCCCGTTTCAGGAGGGATTATATCATTTTCAGGATCAGCAGATGCATTCTCATCTGACAGTGAGGATTCAGGATTCTTTGAAGTATTATTACCGGTGGTAGTTTTTTTGTTTTGACTATATTTAATAAATAAAAATACAATTAAAACAGCCACAATAATAATTACTGCAAAAACAGGAATCATTTTTTTAATAAGCGATGGTTCATCAAGGGAATCAAATTCATTTTTTGTTCTTTTCACATTAGCCTCCGTTTCGAAACATTTGAAGGTAACACTCTTTAATACTCTAATCAAAGTTCCGAAAATAATAATATTATAGTAAAGCGATTCAAATCAATGATTTGAATCGCTTATATTGTGCTACTTATTTCTCATTTTGTGAATTCTTATAATCATCAAATTTCTGTAAAACAGCATCGTAAGTCTGGCTTGAGATATCAGGAAGGTCCTTTCCCCAGGACTTTGTAGCCTGTTCAACCCCTTTTTTAAAGGCATTTAACATCTTATCCATCTTTTCTGAATCACCGCCTGATAAAGATACGGCAAAATCAAAAATCCTGTCAGATGTCTGATTAACGCCCCAGTAGCCGTTTTCTGAAATGGCATCTTTGGCATCGGCAGCAGTTTGGGCATCTACTGTATAGTTGCCACTTGCTAAGAACTTCCACATACTGTCTGCATTAGTATATGCCTGTCCCTGTTTAGTCATCATTTCCTTAACAAGATTTTGCATCTGGCTAAGTCTGTTTTCTGTATCTGCCTTAAGTTTTTTAATTAATGCTGAATTTGCTGAAGCCTTTTTAGCTTCGTCAGATTTCTCATAAACAGCTGCGGTATCCGTTCCATAAGAGCTGCTCTTTCCAGATGTAGTTTTGGCAGATTTACTACTGCCCGCATAAGCAGAAGTTATGTCACTGTTTAAACTTGAAACACCATTTACATCCATAATAACCTCATTTCTGCGGCACTCCTGTTAAAAAGTCTGTGAAAGTGCCGCCGACACAGACTAATAAGCAGGTATTAAACCCACTTTAACCCTCCGTGGTTAAAAAAATTAAATTTGATTAAGATTGTCAAAAAGTATCTTTTTTAAGATATTTTATCGATTTTCACAAAAGAATGATGCTTGTATTGCGGAGAAAAT
>CAZQRO010000131.1:0-4203 GCA_964595785.1 uncultured Eubacterium sp. | reverse complement strand
TAGCACTTCTTGCCATCCTTAAAGATCGGTATCATAAGATCTCTGAGCTCATATGAACCGGGTTCAAGCTTCGTCTTCTTCCAAGGTTCAAGCGGATCGAACAGAAGCAGCGGCTCGTTTTCATCATAATGCTCATGCTCGAGACAGATAAGATCTGCTTTTATCTTATGTGAATCCTTCTCATATACACGAACGATCTTCTTATTTCCAGGATTAGTGACCTTCTCGGAATTCTCGGAAAGCTTGATCTTAGGAATAAACTTGCCATCGCTGCCCATGACAGCAGCAAGCTTATATACACCGCCAAATGACGGGCAGTCCCTTGATGTTATAAGGCTTGTTCCGACTCCCCATGAAGTTATCTTGCAGCCCTGTTCCTTAAGACTGTCGATAAGGTATTCATCAAGATCGTTTGACGCAGATATTATCGCATCCGGGAATCCGGCATCATCAAGCATCTTACGGGCTTTCTTTGATAAATATGCAAGGTCGCCGCTGTCAAGTCTTATTCCGTAAAATGTGAGTGGAATTCCGGCTTCTCTCATTTCCTTAAACACTTTTATTGCATTTGGCACACCTGAACGCAATGTATCATAAGTATCAACTAACAGTATACATGCCGAAGGATATAAATCCGCATATTTCTTAAATGCCGTATATTCGTCAGAAAAACTCATAATCCAGCTGTGCGCATGTGTTCCCTTGACGGGTACGTCAAACATTTCTCCTGTAAGAACATTTGAAGTTCCGATACAGCCACCAATAACTGCGGCTCTCGCACCATATATTCCTGCATCAGGTCCCTGCGCACGTCTGAGTCCGAATTCCATAATTCCGTCTCCCTTGGCTGCATACACAACTCTGGCTGCCTTAGTGGCAATAAGGCTCTGATGGTTAATAATATTAAGTACTGCTGTTTCCACAAGCTGTGCTTCCATAATTGGTGCAACCACTTTAACGAGAGGCTCCATTGGAAATACTACTGTACCTTCAGGAATGGCGTAGATATCTCCCGTAAAATGAAATGAACTCAGATAATCTAAAAAATCTTCATCAAATATATTAAGATTTCTCAGATATACAATGTCATCATAAGAAAACTTCAGGTTCTTAATGTAATCCACTACCTGTTCAAGTCCGCATGCTACGGCAAAACCTCCATCGTTAGGATTCTTCCTGTAAAATGCATCGAATACAACCGTTTCGTTTGTATCATTCTTAAAATATCCCTGCATCATTGTCAATTCATATAAATCTGTTAATAATGTTAAACTTCTGCTCATATTTTATACCAAACCTTTCATTTATGCTTTTTTATCTTCATTTTATTCTATATAACTATATTTTCCGAAAATCTTATGACCATTATAGACTTGTCTTTTTCAAAAAACAACTATTTTTATAAAACAAAATATCACTGATAGTAACACATTTTGTTTTTTCTGCATATTCTAATGTATATGTTTGATAAGGAGCTGTATTAGAAAATGCTCCGATATGGAGGTATTTTATGAAAGCCTGTCATTACATTACTGACCGATATCATCCTCTTCCCCGCAATTACATACCTGCTGACTTAGTTCGCGCTCCAATTCCTTTTATTGCTCCTGTCTATGATATGAAACGCTGTATTTCTCTGGCAGCTTACGACCCTCTTAGAAAACTGTTTAAGTCATGTTTTAAAGACGGATTAAATCTTATGGGGATTTCTGCTTTTCGTTCCTATGACAGACAGAAAGAAATCTATGAGGATAGTGTAATTAACCGAGGTCGTGAATATACACATTCACATATTGCTTTTCCGGGAACCAGTGAACACCAGACCGGGCTTGCCATCGACGTATCCTGTCCCGGTGTAAATTATGACTTATGTGAAGAATTTGAAGAAACTCCTGAAGGTATATGGCTGAAACAACATGCCGGCGAATTTGGTTTTGTATTCAGTTTTACTAAGGAAAATTCCGCATACACCGGTTATGTCAATGAACCCTGGCACATCCGCTATATTTGCGAAGATGCCGCATATTATAACAAATATACACCATAATGCGATAAATAACGTGTGTTTTCCTAATAGTTGTGATATAATATTTTCAAATTTATTGTGTTAAGCCAGTCTGATATTTATATATATAACTGGCGGAATGGAGGAATTATGTTTCGACTATTAGGAATTATATTATTCCTTATTATATTTTTCATACTGAGTATTCCCGTATACCTCATCGAATGGATTCTTGGCAAATGCAATGTTAAAGCAAAAAATAATTCAAGTAAATTTATCGTGTCAATTGCCTTTAGAATATGCCTGTTCATAGCTGGAGTAAGGATTAAATCAACAGGTGTTGAAAATATTCCTAAAGATACTGCCTGCCTCTATGTGGGAAATCACAATGGTTTCTTTGATATACTTGTCTCATATGTAGTTATTCCATATAATGTTGGATATGTAGCCAAGAAAGAGATGAATAAAGTCCCTTTTCTAAATCTCTGGATGCGTAATATAAGTTGTCTGTTTCTTGACAGAGATAACATCAAAGAAGGACTTAAAACTATCTTAAAAGGTGTTGAACAATTAAAAAGCGGAACATCCGTATTTATCTTTCCTGAAGGTACACGTTCTAAAGATGGTAAAATGCTTCCGTTTAAAGAAGGCAGTATGAAGATGGCAGAGAAATCTAAATCTCCGATTATCCCGGTTGCATTAACCGGAACGGCTGCCATTTTCGAGAACCAGTTTCCAAGAATCAAACGCGGCACTGTTACTATTGAATTTGGGAAGCCTATAATAATCGATGATTTAGAAAAAGAAGATAAGAAGTTCTTAGGTGCCTACACTCAGAGTAAGATTCAGGAAATGCTTGATGCAGAGCGTTAATTAATCTATCTAGTTCATTTTTTCTCCGTTAACCGCACTAATGTATCATATAGGTTCTGCGGTTCAATGTCCGAATTACTTTTGCTGCTTCAAGGCCATCCATAATTGGCATACGAATATCCATCAAAACAGCATCATAAAAGCCTTCGTTAGAACTATCAAATTGTTCGACCGCTGCCTTTCCATTTTCTGCCCTCTCAACAATAAGTCCTTTTTTCTCCAGCAGTTTTTCTGCAATCTGTGCATTTAACGGATGATCTTCTACCAAAAGTATTCTTTTTCCTTGAAGTGATAACGTGTGGGTATTATTTATTAGTTCTTTTGCATCTGAAAACTCTTCTTCGGATGCAGTTTCCAATGTCCATTCCACATAAAAAGTGCTTCCGCATCCTTTTTCGCTTTCTACCCATATATTACCGCCCATTTGCTCAACAATTTGCTTAACAATAGATAACCCAAGTCCGGTACCCTGGCGCGAAAGATCATTTTTTGTATCCTCCTGCTCAAAAGGAAGAAACACTTTGGGTAAAAATTCCTGTGAAATGCCAATACCATTATCTCGTACAACCATACGATGTTTTTCAAAACGACCACTATGGGAGACGTTTTCAAGCAGGATTTCTACTTTTCCGCCATGTGATGTAAACTTAATGGCATTAGAAAGAAGATTGACGACTACCTGCCGCACATAAGTTGTATCTAACTTAATATAGCGGCTGACAATTCCGGATTGCCAGACCTGAAAATCAATATCCTTTTCTCTTGCCATAGGTGCCACAATTGCAATGGTGCTTTCAATAAACTCGGGTAAAAACACTAACATATATTTAATCTTAACAAATTGATACCTTGTTGTTAAATTTAAATAAGTAATATTTACGATTATCATTTCATAACAAATATGCTTAAACCAAATGTCATAGCAATCACTAAAATTACACCTACTATTCTTATTCCGACTCCCTCTTTCGTTAATTTATAATTATCCTTCTCTCTTTTACTGAACACAAGAAGCAAAAAGATATCTCCTGCCATTTCCCATTTATTAAGATATTCCGGAATATATACACATATAGTTCCTTCAAACATATATATCATGACTAAGCTGATATCTGCTGCTGTTCCGTTTATATTCACTGCATTTTTAAACATTTCTATGCTCCTCCCTTCATGACATCTTTTTTATTGTGGAATTTCTGCAATACCGTCTATAATAAAGTATTATCGCAGCAATAACTAATGCTGCATAAACAACTATTGTCTGATATCCACAGAATATTTCTAAATTAATATTTCTAACATATTTATACCTCTCTTAAAATTTC
>CAZQRO010000130.1:0-4217 GCA_964595785.1 uncultured Eubacterium sp. | reverse complement strand
TATCGGCAGAAAATCAAGCACGAGCAAAGCGAGTATTTGATTTTACCCGATAAGTTAGTGATAAAGCGAAGCTTTAGAACATTAGTAAAGTCGCAATGCCTTACCGTTAGGTTATGGCATGGAGGATTATTATGGTAGAAGAGAATAAAAAGAATAAAAATACAGAGAAAGAAAACCATAAAGGGAATAATAAAAAGCCGGGAAAGTCAGATAAAAAGCCAAAGAAAAATCTTATGAGAAGCAGACTGCATGGTCATACTGCATTTTATTTTAAACTTCCGCTTTATTTTGTGATATTAATATTTCCTATAGTTGCATGGACATATTCTAATGATGTGCAGGCAGGATTTGTTCTTAGTATAGCATTGGCATTATACATTTTATTTGCCATAGGTTTCTATTATTACAGCAGGAATAAATACTTGCAGGAACTTGTGGATTTTGCAATGGATTATACACAGGTACAGAAGAAACTTATTAAAGGACTTGAACTTCCTTATGGGCTTGTGGATAGAAATGGCAAATTTCTTTGGGGAAATAATGCATTAAATGAAATCTGCGAAAATAACAGTTTTAAAAATATATCAGACATATTTCCGGAGATTACCAGAGAAACATTGGAATTTGAAGATGATGAAAAAGAAAAGCCATTTACTTATATGACATACAATCTTAGAAATTATCGTGTGGAATATAACAAGATAAATGTAGATGAAGATTTTTTGGCGGATAATAAAAAGAATGAAGATTACCTTGTTGCTATTTATTTGTTTGATGAGACGGAAATTAAGCGGCTGACTAAAGAAAATATTGAACAGAAAATGGTTGCGGGACTTATTTATATTGATAATTATGATGATGCACTTGAAAGTGTCGAAGATGTAAGACGTTCTCTTCTTATTGCTTTGATTGACAGAAAGATTAATAAGTATTTTTCGGCATATAATGCCGTAATTAAGAAGTTGGAAAAAGACAAATATTTTGTGGCAATAAAGCAAAAATATGTAGCAGTGTTACAGAGTAACAAGTTCTCAATTATTGATGAGGTTAAAGCCGTAAATATTGGTAATGAGATGGCAGTTACAATCAGTATCGGTTTTGGTGTAAATGGTGAGGAATATACACAGAGTTGTGGGTATTCAAGAGTTGCCATAGATTTGGCACTTGGACGTGGCGGCGACCAGGCAGTGGTTAAGGATGGCGAAAAGATTTATTTCTATGGAGGGAAGTCAAAACAGGTTGAGAAGAATACCCGAGTTAAGGCAAGAGTTAAGGCTCATGCATTACGTGAACTTTTAGAGACAAAGGATAAAATTATTATTATGGGTCATAAGATTTGTGACATTGATTCTTTAGGTTCTGCAATAGGAATATACAGGGCAGCTAAGGCAATTAACAAATCAGCACATATAGTCATAAATGAAATTACTACATCTATCAGACCGATGTTAGAATTATTTTTAGATAATGATGAATATGATGAAGATATGTTTATTAAGAGTGAGGATGCTTTGGAAATCGTTGATTACGCAACGGCTATTGTAGTGGTAGATGTGAGCAGACCAAGTTATGTGGAATGTCCTGAGATATTGTCAAAGTGTAAGGAAATCGTGGTGTTGGACCATCATAGGCGAAGCAGTGATACAATTGAAAATGCATCACTTTCATATATTGAGCCGTATGCATCTTCAGCATCGGAAATGGTTGCTGAGATTTTACAGTATTTTTATGACGGAATTAAAATCAGACCTATTGAGGCTGATGCCATGTACGGCGGAATTATGATAGATACTAATAATTTTGCAAATAAGACAGGCGTAAGGACATTTGAGGCAGCAGCATTTTTAAGAAAATGTGGTGCTGATGTTACAAGGGTTCGGAAATTATTCAGAGATTCTTTTGATGATTATAAAGCTAAGGCAAAAGCAATCAGTACAGCGGAAACTTTTGAATCTGTGTATGCAATTGCGGTATGCCCGTCTGAAGGTATTGACAGTCCTACAGTATTAGGCGCCCAGATTTCTAATGAATTATTGAATATCAGAGGCATTAAGGCGTCATTTGTACTTACTGAACATAATAATAAGATTTATATCAGTTCACGTTCTATGGGTGATATTAATGTGCAGCTTATTATGGAGAAACTTGGCGGCGGAGGCCACTTAGACACAGCAGGTGCCCAGATTGAAAATGCATCTGTAAGTGAAGCGAAGAATATATTAAAAGATACAGTTTTAGAAATGCAGAATGAAAAAGAAATATAGAAAATATTATAGTCATAAGATTCAGTAGATTTGCAATATTGATAATATACAGAGTTTCATCACAATAGTATTGACAGGAGGCAGCAGCATGGAAGTTATTTTATTAGAAGATGTTAAAACATTAGGAAAAAAAGGACAGGTTATAAAAGTAAATGAAGGCTATGCAAGGAATTGTCTATTAAAGAAGAACCTTGCTATTGAAGCAACAACGGTAAATCTTAATAATCTTAAATTAAAGAATGCAAATTATGAGAAACAGGCAAAAGAAAGATTAGAAGAGGCAAAGAAGTTAGCAGAAATTCTTAAGGAAGCATCAGTTACTCTTTCCATAAAAATAGGTGCAGGCGGTAAAACATTTGGTTCAATTTCAGGCAAGGAAATTGCCCAGGCAATAAAGGAACAGCTGAAACTTGATATTGATAAGAAGAAACTTCATATTGTAGAGCCTATTAAATCATTAGGAACGCATATTGTAAAAGTGAAGATTCATCCTGAAGTAACCGGAGAATTAGCAGTTAAAGTAACAGAAGAATAACTACAGAGAGAGGTACAGTTGTGGACGAAGCACTAATTAGACGAACGCTGCCACATAATGTGGAAGCAGAGCAATCGGTTATAGGTTCCATGATTATGGATTCGGATGCAGTTGTTGCAGCGAGTGAGATTATTACGGCGGAAGATTTCTATGGCAGTCAGTATGGTATTCTGTTTCAGGCCATGGTGGAGTTGTATTCAGCCGGTAAACCCATAGATATTGTCACATTGCAGGATAAATTAAGTCAGATGGATGTTCCGGCAGAATTAAGCAGTATTGAATTTATCAGGGATTTGTTAGCGGCAGTTCCTACATCTGCCAATGTAAAATATTATGCCAAAATTGTTAAAGAGAAATCAACTTTAAGAAAATTAATAAAGGTAAATGAAGATATTGCTAATACATGTTATGTTGGCAAGGAAAATATAGATGAAATTCTAGATGAAACAGAAAAAAAGGTTTTTGGAATTCTGCAGACGAAGGAAGGTGGAGATTATGTACCAATCAGACAGGTTGTAATCAATGCCATGGAGAAAATAGAAACAGTTTCTAAGACAAAGGGGAGGGTAACAGGAATTCCTACCGGATTTACGGATTTAGATTATATGACATCAGGATTTCATGAATCAGACCTTATACTTATTGCAGCCAGACCTGCTATGGGTAAGACAGCATTTGAATTAAATATTGCTGAATATATGGCATTTAGAAAAAATACCACAGTAGCTATATTCAGCTTGGAAATGTCGAAGGAACAGTTGGTGAACCGTCTGTTTTCTCTTGAATCCAAGGTGGATGCACAGAAACTCCGTACAGGTGATTTAGATGACAGTGACTGGGAGAGACTTATCGAAAGTGCCAATGTTATAGGTAATTCACATCTTATAATTGATGATACACCGGGTATTACTATTGGTGAACTTCGTTCCAAATGTAGAAAATACAAATTAGAACATGATCTTGGAATTATTCTAATTGACTATTTACAGCTGATGACAGCCGGTGGCAGACAGGAAAACAGACAGCAGGAGATTTCAGAAATTTCACGTTCTTTAAAAGCCCTTGCAAGAGAGCTCAGTGTGCCGATAGTTGCATTATCCCAGCTTAGCCGTGCGGTTGAAAGCAGACCGGACCACAGACCTATGCTTTCGGATTTGCGTGAATCAGGTGCTATTGAGCAGGATGCGGATATGGTAATGTTTCTGTATAGAGATGATTATTATAATAAGGAGAGCGAGAAAAAGGGAATCGCAGAGGTAATTATTGCCAAGCAGAGAAACGGCCCTATTGGCACCATAGAATTAGTCTGGATGCCTAATTATACAAAATTCGCCAATTACGATTCAAAAAAAGAATAAAAAATCAAAATACCACATTGAAGACAAGCTCTTTTGTGTGGTATTATTATTTGCGCAAGA
>CAZQRO010000129.1:0-4304 GCA_964595785.1 uncultured Eubacterium sp. | reverse complement strand
TCATACATACCAAACATCGGTATAAGTATCGCCATAATAATAACTCCGACTATTCCTGCCATAACTACGATGATAAGCGGTTCTACTACGGCTGCTGTTGCCTGTGTTGCAACCTCTACTTCTTCTTCATAATACGAAGCTGCCGTTATAAGCATATCCTCCATATTACCTGTTTCTTCACCAATTCCTATCATATGAACTATCATATTAGGAAATACCTTGCCATTTTTAAGTGGTTCAGACAATGGACGTCCCTGAGCAACTTTTTCTTTTGCTTCTAACACTGCGTCCCTGAATATTACATTCTTCATTGTCTTTCCGGTTATATCTAATGCATCTATCATTGATATACCTGATGCAGTAAGTGTAGATAATGTTCTTGCAAATGTTGCTGCTGCTGACTTAACTGTAAGTTTACCAAATATAGGCATCTTCATTGAAATATTAGCCAATATATATTTACCCTTATCAGATGCCGCGAACACTTTAAATGCTATTACTATAATCACAACAACTGCAATTAATATGTACCATTTTCCAACTATAAAATCACTGCACGCCATAAGCGCTCTGGTTAAAAGTGGCAACTCCTGATCCATGTCTGCATACATATCTGAGAATGATGGTATAACTACGACCATCATAGCAATTACAACGCCGATAACAATTACTAATAACGCTATAGGATATATCATTGATTTCTTAACAAGTGCCTGTAATTTCGTCTGTTTCTCAAACTGTGTAGCCATTCTGTCAAAAGATATATCAAGATTACCTGATGCTTCACCGGCTTCTATCATGTTAATCATAATTGATGGAAATATCTTGCCTTGTCTTCTCATACTGTTGGCTAATGTCTCACCTTTTTGAACTGATATCTTCGTATCTGTTATAGCAGCCTGAAGTTCTTTATTCTCTGTCTGGTCTGCTAACATCTCAAGAGCATCTACAATTGCCACACCGGCACTTGATATACTTACGAACTGTCTGCAGAAGATACTTAAGTCTCTCGCAGATGCTTTCTTTCCGCCAAAGGAAATATTAATATCTTTGTCAAAAAGTCCTTCTTCGTTAACACTTATAGGAATCTTTCCTTCACTCTTTATCTGCTGCATCGCAGTTTCTTTATCATCCGCTTCAATTGAGCCTTTTATTTCTTTGCCTTCTTTTGAATATGCGGTATATTTATAACTTGGCATTTTCGCACTCCTCTCTAAGAGTAATTTGATAATTTCGTACTAATTTATGTTTAATATAATACCATACTTTAGGCAAATTTACCACTTGTTTTGATTTTGTTAATATTTTGTTAATAAGTCCGTTTTTGTTTACAATTGCCTTTAAATTTTTTGGTTATTTTTTCTAAATCAGACCTCTCAAACGTTTATCCATGTTAACAACGTCCTGAGCATATGATACGCACTTCTCACCTGTTATTTCACCTTTTCTATATAAATCATATAAAGCATCATCCATAGTCTGCATACCAATTTTTCTATTTGTCTGAATCATCGATTGAATCTGATATGTTTTACCTTCACGAATCAGGTTCTTAATGGCAGGATTTGTAATCATAACTTCAAACGCTGCAATTCTTCGCTTATGGTCTGCCGTAGGAACCAACTGCTGTGAAATAACCGCTTCTAATACCATCGATAACTGAACTCTTATCTGCTGCTGCTGATGAGTAGGAAATACATCAATGATACGGTCGATTGTTGCCGCTGAACCGATTGTATGTAATGTTGAGAATACCAGGTGACCTGTCTCAGCAGCCGTTACTGCAATGGAAATTGTCTCAAAGTCACGCATTTCTCCTACAAGTATTACATCAGGATCCTCACGGAGTGCTGCTCTTAATGCATTGTTATATGACAGCGAATCAAGTCCTATTTCTCGCTGATTAACCATCGCCATCTTATGTCTGTGCATATATTCAATAGGATCTTCCAATGTAATAATATGAGAAGATGTATTAGAATTAACAAGGTCAATAATTGATGCAAGCGTTGTTGATTTACCGGAACCGGTAGGTCCTGTTACGAGTACAAGTCCTCTCTTTCTCCTATGCAAATCCTGTACGGCTTTAGGAACACCAAGACTGTCTGGATTAGGAATCTCTGTACCAACCACACGAAGTGCTGCTGCAGTTGAACCTCTTTGTTTAAATATATTTACACGAAATCTGCCAATTTCAGGAATGGATATAGAGAAATCCACTTCTCCTTTTTCTTCAAATATCGCTCTATGCCTCTTGTCTAGAATACTTAAAATAATATTTTCCGCATCATCCGGCATAAGTCTTGGGTAATCCATATTAATCAAGTCACCATTTACTCTCATCTTTGGTGGAACACCTACCGTAATATGAACATCTGATGCTTTATATTCTGCCGCTACCTTTAGTAATTCCTCGATTGTTATCATTTTCTTTAACTTCCTCCTTATTCTGATTCGTATGCAATCTTAAGTGCTTCCTTAAATGATGTTACACCTTTTATGCACAACTGTGCCGCACTTACGCTCAAAGTATTCATGCCTTCTTTAACAGCCTGCTCTTTTATCTCGTCTGCCCTTGCACTGGCTGCAATCTTCACTCGCAAATCAGTTGTAACCGGCATAATCTCATATACACCGATTCGTCCATGATATCCTGTATCGCCACACGCTTCACAGCCATTTGGTTCATATATAGGTAAGTCTCCAATTGTGGTTACACCAAGCAGTCTCTTTTCTTCTTCCGTAGCATATACAAGTTTCTTACATTCAGGACACAGCCTTCTTACAAGTCGCTGTGCTATAACACCTACAAGTGCATCACCAATAAGATATGATTCAATACCCATATCCACGAGACGTGTTACAGTACTTGCAGTACCATTAGTATGTAGTGTACTAACAACCAAATGTCCTGTGATAGCCGCCTTTACAGCTATTCCTGCTGTCTCTCCGTCTCGAATTTCACCTATCATGATAATATCAGGATCCTGACGCAGAATAGAACGTAAGGCGCTGGCAAAAGTAAGTCCTGCTTTCTCATTTACATGAACCTGATTAATACCTTCCATGTTAGCTTCGACAGGGTCTTCTACTGTGATAATGTTAACATCTTCCTGATTAAGTTCGCTTAATGCAGTATAAAGAGTTGTCGATTTACCGGAACCGGTAGGTCCTGTTACGAGGATTATCCCATGTGGATTCTTTAATATTCTGTCAAACTTCTCAAGTTCTTCTTCCGAAAATCCCAGATTTTTCTTATCTCTTGTCAAATTTTCCTTAGAAGTCAGACGCATAACGACTTTCTCGCCATTAATCGTCGGAAGTATAGAAACACGGACATCATAATCACGTCTGTCAACTGTCATTGCTATACGACCATCCTGTGGCTTTCTTTTCTCCGAAATATCCATTCCACCTATAATTTTTATTCTGGCAACAATCGCAGATAATAAATCTATATCATATGTCATTACCTGTGTTAATGCGCCATCAATTCTAAATCTTATTCTTACCTGAAACTCTAACGCTTCGATATGTATATCACTAGCTCGTCTTCTGACACCTTGTTCTAAAATACTTCTAACTAACTGAACAATAGGAGAATTATCAACTTCCGAATCACCGACAGAATCTTCATCAATGTTAAGACCTGCCTTTTCCTTGTCTCGTTCTCGTTCTTTCCTATACTGTTCTGCTGCATGCATTGCCTGTGTAGCACCAAATATCTTATCAATGGCCATATTAATCTGACCCTTTGTCGACAACACCGGATCTACCTGCATATTTGTAATGATGGAAATATCATCAATAATGATAATATCCATCGGATCAGCCATTGCAACTTTTATGACATTCGGCAAAAGTTCATCAAATGCTATAGGAATAAGCGAATTCTTTCGCATAAAATCTTCCCTTAATAATCTTGCAGCATTCTCATCTACTTTAATCTTCCTAACATCAACATACTCAATCCCAAGCTGTTCGACCAACACATCTATCATTTCATTCTCGGATACAAGTCCCATTTCAACAACCGTTTCACCAAGCTTTGTTCCATTCTCTTTCTGCTTAGTCAATGCTTCTGTCAATTGTTCTTCGGTTATCATACCCTTTTGCATAAGGCAGTCGCCTAATCGTATCTTAATGTATCTAGCCATAACATCGTACCCTCGTTCTCGATTTTCTTATGCTAGTGTACCATAAAAAGTGCACAAAATCAAGTAGTTTTTTTATAAATTATTGTTAATTAGTTACAGTTCAGCCTTTGAGTTATTTATTCAATGCAGACTCCAGTATAACTGTTA
>CAZQRO010000128.1:0-4332 GCA_964595785.1 uncultured Eubacterium sp. | reverse complement strand
TTTTTGCGTTCATGGATAATATTCACTTTTCAAAGTACAATGCCAGTGTTTAGCTAGCATGATCAATCAAGATTCCGAGAGATCATTACTGATGTTTTATGTGTTTATTATAAAATCTTACAAACGCAATAGCAAATACTTATATCAAATACCTTGATATGCTTGACGCGTATATCTGACAAATGTTATAATAATCTATAAAAATCTTTTGGAGGTACAATATGGAATTAAGAGTTTTAGAATATTTTCTGGCAGTGACAAGAGAACAGAGTATTTCAGGTGCCGCTGAGGTACTGCATCTTTCCCAGCCTACTTTGTCAAGACAGATTAAAGATATGGAAGAGGAACTCGGTAAGCAGCTCATTATCCGTGGTAACCGTAAGATAAGCCTTACAGAAGAAGGCATGATTCTTAGAAAACGTGCTGAAGAGATAATTGATATGGTTCATAAGACTGAAAGTGAAATTACTCTTTCAGATGATAATATAAGAGGAGACATATACATTGGTGCAGGTGAAACTGATGCTGTGCGCCTCCTTGCTAAAAGTGCAAAGAAACTACAGTTGGAATATCCTGATATTCATTATCATATTTCGAGTGGTGACAGTATTGATGTAGCAGAACAGTTGGATAAGGGGCTTATTGACTTTGGAATAATTTTTGAACCTTTTGATATTTCTAAATACGACTATATAGAACTTCCGATAAAAGACACCTGGGGTATCCTTATGCGTAAGGATAGTCCACTTGCTAATAAATCTTTTGTTACTCCTGAAGATATTCACGAACTGCCTCTTATTATTTCACGCCTTTCTAAAAACAGTGCACCGTTAAATCAGTGGATGCATTCTAAACTTTCCCTGTTAAACATAGTTGCAACTTATAGTCTTATATTTAATGCCTCTCTTATGGTAGATGAAGGTCTCGGTTACGCACTTACTCTTGATAAATTAATCAATACCACTGGTGACAGTAATCTATGCTTCATACCGCTTAAGCCTAATTTAGAAGCAGTAATGTACATTACCTGGAAAAAATACCAGATTTTCACTAAAGCAGCTGATAAATTTTTAGAAAAATTGCAGGAATGTCTGTAAATTAAAAAATAAACTACTAAAATAAATATGTTTATTTCACAGCATTTATCGAAAATATGTTTATTTATGATTAATGCCAGCCACGTAATTGTGACTGGCATTAAGATTATAATTATTAAATTTTTAAAATATTTTTTTAGTTTTTAAGTATTTTACAATTTCCTGTGCGTTTTTATCAGTATTTGTTCTCTCCCAATCTCCCTCTTCCTTTAGCAAAACAGGTATATAGTCTCCTTTTCTTTCAAGAATGCCATATAAACTTTTACTTCCCTGATCCGCACCATAAGAATATTCATTAATCTGAGCATTTCTGTCAATCAAATACAACAGCATATATAACTTCTTTAATTCTTCAGGTGTTATCTTTTCTTCTGACTTTACATCATCATTCTCTGTTAAATATACTAACAATTCATTAATATCAGAATATTTTTTATCTGCATCTGATAAATCAAACACTATTTTTTCGCCATTATTATTAATATAAAAACCATCATTTCTATATGTATCTGAATAATTTACATTTTGACTTAGAAATATTATTTTCTGCTCTATGTTTATATTATCCTGTTTTTGCTCAGTGTTTTTTTCTGCTTCTTCTTTATTTTGGCTTTTGCACCCTGTAAAAATTAAACAAACCAGCATTACAGCAAATAAAATACTTAGATATCTCTTTGTTAAATTATACATATTTATCCCTTTCTCACTCTGCAACCGAATTTCCAACCACATTTATTGGAGTAATTTTTCTTGTTTTACTATTATATGAAAAAACTGTCCAATATAATCCATCTTGTAATGGAACATTAAATGTATAAGAGGGTTCATTTGAATTTCCACTATACACCTGTACATATGCTCCTGAGGTCTGCATAGCTGGTGAGCCACTATAATTATATACATAAAACTTATATGTACCATCAATAGGATTATATATAGTAGTAGTCTCAGGTCCATAACATGATGTATCATCCACGTCCAAATCTGCTATTTTAGTTTCATTTTCATAATACTGTTTATTTCTATAATAAATGTGGAATTGCCCACCCGAACTACAAGGTCCTAAAAGATGCGAGTCCAAATCACTTGGCTGACTTCCCCACTGTAGAACAATTCTTAATTGTTCTGAATTTAAACCTGTAGAAACAGTGGCATTTTGTTCACTTAGATTATTTCCGCCTAATATTTTTACATTAAAATATGTATTTATATATCTTGGCTCTCCTTCAACTAATTCTCTCTCGTCTATGATTTCAATACAGTAATGTCCTGTATTTAAATCCGGAGTCTCATATATACCATTTTCGCTTGAATATGCAACAGCTACAGAATCTCCTGTACTGTTTCCCATTCCCTCTCTAATTACTAATTTTAAATCTGACACTCCAGTACCGCTTACAGAATCACAAATTGTTCCTGATGCCTTTCCCTCTCCTTTATAAGTGATAGGAATCAATTCAACTGTACTGCAATAATTATCCACTTGTGTCGATTTTAAAGTAATTGTTTGTGTTGTTGTATAATATCCGGATTTCATTATACGTATTACATATGTTCCCGGTACCAGGTTGGTAAAATAAAACGTTCCGTCAGACTCGGTTATTGCAAATTTGAATGAGGTCGCTATATTTAATCCGTCCAATATTGAGCCTTTTCTAACTAAAGTTACTATTGCTCCATCTAACGCTGTATTATTATTTAAAACTGCATCTTCATCTGCTACTACTACTTTTCCTGATAATGTATTTGTACCTAAAATTTCGACTGAATTAACAGCCGTAATACCAACCTCATCAAAAGCAGCTTTAATAATATTAATTTCATCAGCTGTCATTCTCATATCTCTTGCTGCTTTCAAAACATTAATTCTAACATTTGAAAATGTTGAATCAGCATCATATCCTAATAGCAAAGAACGATACCATAAATTTGCTAATCTAGTCTTATTACTGATTCCATTTTGCCACATCAAATAACATGAATGTGAAACAATAGTATTATTCCTATGGACTCCTCCATTATCTTCATCTCCATCTGTGAAATCATAATAAAACTCGCCACCAATTTCACTTGGTTGATTAAATTCTGCCGGATTTGACATATTTCTTATTGCTCTTGCACCTTCCGTATTATCTTCTCTGTGAAGCCATTCGCTATCATCATCCCCCTCTATGAAATAGCCAAATATATCTGCATATCCCTCATTAATTGCACCAGGTGCGTCAAAATATGCACTTTCAAGTTCTGTAGATGCCCCAACAACACTATGCATATATTCATGACCAACTGTGTCAAGGGCGGCTCCTCCACTAAATTCATAAGAACCTCCACTTCCAAAATTCAATAAATCTCCGCTGCTATAAGAATTACCTATATTATTTCCATCATTAATTACAATGTTCATTCTTGAATTATTATTATCAAAGCCTTTTCTCATAAAGTTATCATAATAGAAATCATAACACGCAATTGTATTTGCATATGCAGAAATTTCTGCCGAATTCCATGTATTCGTATTATTTGAAACTAATGTTCCCGGTAATAATGATTCATTCTCTTCTAACTCCATATCATATAATACAATATTTCTCTTTGAATCTGTTAAAGCAAAGTTAACTAACGAAAAGAATTTGAAATATTGGACTGGAAAAGTTCTATTTACTCCTAAATCATCTTCTCCACTCCCCGTTGTTGTACCAAATCCATTTTCTTCTATTGACAACATGTTTCTCATTATTTCATTACCATCTATTGCATTTATAATTATATTATATTTTTTGCCCTGATTGTCATATGTCTCAACATTCCAAACCAATATTGGTTCTGTATCTAATGAATAAATATTCATTTTCTTTTTTTCAGTTGCATGCATATCTGATGAATTAACTATTTCGTCCACTCTTGCTTGGGTTATAGCCGGAGTCATATCTAATGACATATCTCCCACGAATGAACTGTGAAAAGATGTAATATTACCATTATTATCTGTTGCCACTACAATACTGCTTCCATATACTTCAATTCCGTTATAAACTTGCATGAATCTATATGCTGAGCCATAATTATCTTTATTCATTGATATAAATTTCAATTCTTCTTCCGGAGAATTACACCCCATCAGCTTCTTTATATAATTAATAGATAACAATGCCTCTTCAGGCGATTCAACAATCATATCCGAATAATTTCCCTCGATATCATTAATATATCCATAATCATTTAGATAAACTGATAA
>CAZQRO010000127.1:0-4343 GCA_964595785.1 uncultured Eubacterium sp. | reverse complement strand
CTAATATAAGTAATTACTATAACTATACTAATTTTATCAGGAAAATACAAGCATAAAGCAATAGTAAAACTCCCCATTATATGTTAAAATGTAACTGTTCGGAGTCAGGTTCTGAATAGTCACATTGAAATTAAAGAAAATTTTCACAAATGTATATATTGTATAGAAGTTTTTGCACAATTCAGATACTTTAATGAGAGTCTCATAAATGTATTATGTAAAAATGATTTGGTACGGAGGAAGGATGGAAATATTAATTTACGAACAAAAACATTATGGTGTTGATGAAATTACAAAAAGTTTTAGAAAACTTTTTTATAATGTGGATAAATTCACCTTAGAGATGAAGGATAATCTGTATGATAATGTATTTCGAGAAAAATTAATGGAAGTATTAGAGAATAAGAAATATGATTTTGTCTTTTCGTTTAATTTTTATCCGATTATTTCAAATGTATGTGATAAGGCAGGAATAAAATATGTTTCCTGGGTATATGACAGTCCCCTTATTTCTCTATATTCTTACACTATAATCAATAAATGCAATTATGTTTTTCTGTTTGACAGAGAAGTGTTTTTTGAATTAAAAAATGTGGGAATAAATACGGTGTATTATCTGCCGCTGGCAGTAGATACTGAAAGACTAGATAATTATATTGCTAGAAGAGAAGAGTATAAATGTGATATATCATTTGTTGGTTCTCTGTATGACGAACCAAAGAATGCCTTATATAGCAGGTTGTATGACAATCTTTCTGATTATATGAGAGGATACCTCGATGCACTTGTTAATGTCCAGATGAACCTATATGGTATTAATATTTTAAAGGATAATCTGACTGAACAGGTGGTAAGGGAATTGCAGAAATCCATAAATGTTACAACTAATCCGGATGGAGTGGAGACACCTGCATATACTTATGCAGAATATTTTCTATCGAGGCGGGTCACGGAGTTAGAGAGAAAGAAGATAATCGAAGAGTTAAGTGCAGAACACCAATTTTATTTGTATACCAGAGATGATGCTAAAAAGATTGGTTTGTCAACTAATAAAGGACCTGTGGATTATTATGATAATATGCCATATGTATTTAAGAATTCTAAGATTAATTTAAATATTACGTTAAAAAGCATTAAAACCGGAATTCCTTTGAGGGTTTTTGATATAATGGGAAGTGGTGGGTTCTTGTTAACAAATTATCAGTCAGATATGATGGAATGCTTTGAGCATAACGTAGATTTTGTGTACTATGAAGATATAAAAGATTTGAAAAATAAGGTGAATTATTATCTTGAACATGATGAAGAGAGAGCGATAATAGCAAAGAACGGTTATGAGAAAGTAAAGAGAGACCATTCATATGACAGGAGAGTTAAGGAGATATTAGAAATAGTTATACAATAAATGTTTTAATAAAAAGGACAATCTTGATTCGTACAAAATTCTTAAAGAATATTGTGTAAATCAGTATTGTCCTTTAAATATATCCGTTAAACATCATTCCGCTGTAAATGGAAGTGATATATGGGTTTGCAAATGTTTTAACGGGATTAGGGTATGAAATCATAATTTTGTTAACATACTTCATGGGATTAATGGAAATATCATCAGCTTTTGATACAATTCCACTTTTGAAAGAACTGAGTTTACTTAAGGAGTCATCAAGAGTACCTTCGTTTGACGATTGAATGAAAAGCGAATCATCAAAAGATAATTTACCATCATCGTCCATTGTTATACCTATAGACTCTAATTCGTTCTTATATTGCCCTGTTGTTTTACTTATCTCTTTATTGAGCCGGGCTGCATCGTTGCTGCCTTCAGACGTATTATTTGATAAGTCAATAAGTTTATTGTAACTGTTAATCATATCATTTACGGCACTCAGTACGGAATCTAAATCATCATTCAGGGACACTGAACTTGCCTGCCCTTCAGCGGATATACCATTCAATGAAATTTCGATGGATTTACCGATGGTAAATGTATTTGAAGAAGCAGTTTTATCCATTCCGTTTAAAAGAAAACTTGCATTTGTGGGATAGTCAGTGATATTATTTAAACCTAATTGTTCTACAACATTATCAGCGGGATGTTCTATACTTGGAGCAATAGAAAATATTTCAGGCTTAAAACCTAATCCGGTGGAATCAGATGTAATCTGAAGGGCTGATTTATTCCCTGAATAAAGAACTTCTGAAGAAAGACCGACATTTGAACGGTTAATAAGTCGTGATAATTTCTCATATACAGTCAGGTTCGAATCATTATCATTAACTTTAAATTGAAATTCGTATGTATTATCGGCAATATCTGCTTCGAATATATGATTTCCTTTTTCAATATCTAAGGAATCATTATTAAGATAATTCGAGGTATTTACCTGAGGAGAAGCAAGGGATTTGATTTCAATTTGATACTTGTCAGCAATGATATCTGATTCATTTGATTCTGAATTATCAAGAGTTTTAACAGTTACTATCGATTCGTTATCAGAAACGTATTTCTTCTTTTGCGAGGCTGACAGACTGTCGGAAAATAAATTATCAGCATCAGTTGATAAAGAACGGGCATTTTCCTTAAGGTCTATGGCATACTTCTGTAAATCTTCAGAAACATCTACCTTATATAAAGGAGACTTTCTATTTATCTTAATAATATTATTATAGACACTTCGAAGTTCGCTCTTTTTGTGAGTATCATTCTTAGTTGCCGGTCTGCCTGCGTAAGTCGTCAGATAATAATCGTATACACTGCCAATCATAATGATTCACCTCCTTGCTCCATTATATTTTTTCGCAAAGTTCTACTTATATAAGTATATTATACGCTTTCGTAAAGTTCAAATCAACAAAAAATGTTTATTAACCGGAAAAATATTCACAAATAGGAAAAATTTTAGTTGACGAAGCCTGAAGCCTATGTTATATTAGTGTAGCGATGGAAGAAGTCTTTTTTTTTTGCTTTATTTTTAGATTCGCTTGTAAAATATAATAAAAATTAAAGCACGAAACGTAGAAATTAAAGTGGAGGTGGCAGTTGTGCGCGTAAAAATAACATTGGCATGTACAGAGTGTAAACAGCGTAATTATAATATGACGAAAGACAAAAAAACACACCCTGACAGAATGGAAACAAAGAAGTATTGTAAGTTTTGTAAGGCTCACACATTACACAAGGAAACAAAATAGTCAAATTGATTAGGAAAGAGGTAACTATGGGAGAAGCTAAAGCAGTGGAAAAAGCTCCAAAAAAGAGCTGGTTCAAAGGTCTCAAAGCTGAGTTCGCAAAAATAATCTGGCCTGACAAAATGTCTGTTGCTAAACAGACTACAGCAGTTGTTGTTGCGTCTGTTATACTAGGCGCATTAATCAAGATAATTGATATGTTAATTCAAATATGTCTTCGTTTTATAGTCTAGAAGGAAAAGGTGATCAGATGTCAGAAGCAAATTGGTATGTGGTTCATACTTATTCAGGTTATGAGAATAAGGTAAAGGCTAATATTGAAAAGACAATTGAAAACAGAAAACTTCAAGATCAGATTTTAGAAGTCACGGTTCCAATGCAGGATGTTGTTGAAGTGAAGAATGGTGCTAAGAAGCAGGTCTCTAAGAAAATGTTTCCCGGATATGTGCTTATTAACATGATAATGAATGATGACACATGGTATGTCGTAAGAAATACCAGAGGTGTTACAGGATTTGTCGGTCCGGGTTCTAAACCGGTTCCTTTGACAGAAGCAGAAATGAAGCCGCTTGGAATCAACGCTGAAGAAGTAGTAGTTGATTTTGATTTGGGCGATACAGTTACTGTTATAAGCGGTGTTTGGGAAAATACAGTTGGAATGATTAAACGTATTGACCATCACAAACAAATCGTTACAATCAATGTTGACATGTTTGGTCGTGAAACACCAGTAGAAATAAGTTTCACAGATGTTAAAAAGATGGATTAAATTCGCATTCGGTGCGAGTAATCAAGTGGGAGGATATTTTCTTCCGATAATACCACAATTTTAGGAGGTGCCATAATGGCTAAGAAAGTAGAAGGATATATTAAATTACAAATCGCAGCTGGCAAAGCAACACCAGCACCACCAGTTGGTCCAGCACTTGGACAGCATGGTGTGAACATCGTACAGTTTACAAAAGAATTCAATGCTAGAACAGCAGATCAGGAAGGAATGATTGTTCCTGTAGTTATTACTGTTTATGCAGATAGAAGCTTTAGCTTCATTACAAAAACCCCACCTGCAGCAGTATTATTAAAGAAAGCTTGCAAGATTCAGTCTGGTTCAGGTGTACCTAACAAGACTAAGGTTGCTAAGATTTCAAAAGCTG
>CAZQRO010000126.1:0-4601 GCA_964595785.1 uncultured Eubacterium sp. | reverse complement strand
CGGCATTATCTTTCAATAAGAAAATTAACAAATACATATATTAAGAAAGGGAAAATATGATTTCTGAAAATATTACTAATATTAAAAAATTTATGTCTTTATTACTTATAAATAATACATTTGATAAATTTCTTGCAACTGATGTAACCATTACTACTTATAATACATTTCATATCGACGGACATATTAATGCGAAATACTATTCAAATGGGGAATATGAAGAAAATGGAAGTCCTGTGCTTTCCTCTTGGGAAACTCTTAGACCATTTTGTTTTGAATTAATAAAAGGAAATAAAACACCTATATATTTTAAGATAATCCTCTGTTTTTCCAAACCGTCAATCGAAACATTAATTAAAAAAAATAATATTGACATTGACCCACAAATCGTAAATGATTTATTTCTTAACTTAAAATATGAAAACGGCAGTCTTACCTATACAACAGGCACTTCTCTTAATGTTTTCTCATTAGATAAAACTTTAGAAAAAGCATTTGATTCATATATTTCCGATTTTATTAGCACTCTCTTTTAACGAGTGCTAATTTTCTCTTGACATTTAATTATAGCAGTATTAAAATTGATTTTATCGAAAACGTACAAATAAGTATATTTTCTATTAATAAGCGTATAAAGCCAGATTAATGCTGCTTTTTAGCGGCTGATTTTGAATGGAGGTAATGTAAAAATGGCAAATACACATGGAAATCTTTCAATTAACAGTGACAACATTTTCCCTATTATTAAGAAATGGTTATATTCTGACCATGATATTTTCTTCAGGGAACTAATTTCAAACGGTTGTGATGCTATCACAAAGTTAAAGAAATTAGACATGATGGGTGAATACACAATACCTGATGATAATGAGTTCAAGATTAAAGTTCTTGCTAATTCTGAGGATAAAACTCTTACATTTATCGATAATGGTATTGGTATGACTTATGATGAAGTAAATGAGTACATTAATCAGATAGCCTTCTCCGGTGCTGAAGCATTTTTAGCACAATATAAGGACAAGACTAATGAAGACCAGATAATCGGTCACTTCGGACTTGGTTTTTATTCTGCATTTATGGTAGCTGATAAGGTTACCATTGATACTTTATCATATAAAGAAGATGCCAAACCTGTTCATTGGGAATGTGACGGCGGTACAGAATTTGACATGACAGAAGGTGATAAGACCGAACGTGGTACGACTATTACTCTTTATTTAAATGAAGATAGTCTTGAATTCTCTAATGAATACCGCGCACGTGAGGTAATTAACAAATATTGTTCATTCATGCCAATTGAAATCTATCTTGAAAATCCAACTGCCGAACCACAGTATGATACAATTGATGCCGGTGAGGTTACAGAAAAAGATACAGTTATAGAGAATATCGTTGAAGAAGCTAAAACTGAAGAAGTTGAAAATGAAGATGGCACTAAGGAAATTAAGGAAGTTTCTCCTGCTAAGGAAAAAGCAAAGATTCTAAAAAGACCTGTTGCTTTAAATGATACTGTTCCTCTTTGGACAAAACATCCTAATGAATGTACTGAAGAAGAATATAAAGAGTTTTACCGTAAGGTATTTAATGACTATAAGGAACCTTTATTCTGGATTCACCTTAATATGGATTATCCA
The DNA here is from genome assembly GCA_964595785.1 of uncultured Eubacterium sp. Taxonomy (GTDB): domain Bacteria; phylum Bacillota; class Clostridia; order Lachnospirales; family Lachnospiraceae; genus Bovifimicola. The sequence goes on along the minus strand of CAZQRO010000126.1, from coordinate 2,967 downwards.
TTTAACCTCAAAGGTATTTTATATTTTCCAAAACTTAATACACAGTATGATACAATTGAAGGAACTATTAAGTTATACAATAACCAGGTATTTATCGCAGATAACATCAAGGAAGTTATACCTGAATTCCTTATGCTTCTTAAAGGTGTAATTGACTGTCCTGATTTACCTTTAAATGTTTCAAGAAGCGCCCTACAGAATGATGGATTTGTCAAAAAGATTTCTGACTATATCACTAAAAAGGTTGCTGACAAACTCTCAGGAATGTGCAAAACAGAAAAAGAGTCTTATGAAAAATACTGGGATGATATCGGACCATTCATTAAGTTCGGCTGCTTAAAAGATGAGAAGTTCTGTGAAAAGATGAATGACTATATCCTATTTAAAAACATAGACAAAAAATATCTTACACTTCCCGAAGCCCTTAAGGAAAATGAAGAAAAACATAAAGATACAATATTCTATGTCACTGATGAGATTCAGCAGAGTCAGTACATTAATATGTTCAGAAATGAAGGTATTGATGCCGTAATTTTAAGTCATAATATCGATGAACCATTTATCACACATCTTGAACAGAAGAATGAAGGTGTCAAATTCTTAAGAATCGATTCTGATTTAAATGAATCATTTAAGGAAGAAATATCTGAAGATGATGAAGAATTCAAAACTACTACTGATTCTCTTACAGAACTATTTAAAAAGGCACTTAATAATGATAAACTTGATGTCAAAGTTGAAAAACTTAAAGATGAAAACATTTCATCAATGGTTACTCTCTCTGAAGAAAACAGACGTATGCAGGACATGATGAAGATGTATGGTATGGCAGGCATGGACCCTTCAATGTTTGGTTCAAATGTCACATTAGTCTTAAATGCCAATAACAATCTTGTAAAATATGTACTAGACCATAAAGATGATGAAAATACATCTATGATTTGTGAGCAGTTATATGACCTTGCATTAATCAGTCATAAACAGTTATCACCGGAAGAAATGACTAAATTTATCGAACGCAGTAATAAGGTAATGGTACTGCTGACAAAATAGAAAACTGTTGTTTTGCATAGTAAGTATTAAATGAAATTTAGAACAGTATAAGATATTCTAAGTATTTCTATATAAACTTAATAAATTTTACGTTATAGTCTCCGAATCCGTCATCGTGACGGTCGGAGACTTTTTCGAACATCGTGTTCGAAAACAATACCTTATCTTCTTTAAGATTTACTATCACAAACAATAATTCTCAGAATCTGATTTCAGGATAATAGCATGACATACTGTTAATGCACATTTCATTTCTGTTATCAGGAAAAATTATTTTAGCTAAATATTCTTCTCTTGAATGGCATTTACAGGCAATTTCTATATTTTTATGGATTAACGAAATGTCATCACATACTGAACTGCAATCATCTGTACGTCCTACTACTTTTCCCGCCGTTATGCCTAATCTTATAAAATCAAATATTCCACACATGCCACATGCAAAATAGTGAAAATCTTTCTTTAATAACTTATCAGTATACTCAATGTTACTTCTTTTCTTAAAATTATCTTCAGATATTAAAATTTCATTGTCACTTTTCTCTAATGAAGCACATATAGAACACATTTCTGTTCTGTGAAATCCCAGACAGTTAGAATCTGAAAATTTACAGCCATTTCTCATGATAAATATTTCATATTCCATTGATTTATCTTTTTCAATTATGTTCTCTATTTCATTCATGCTTAAATCTCTTGGCAGAATTATTCTTTTTGCACCCGACTTTTTATAATATTTAACCATATCAGAATTATATACTCCGGCAATTGTGCTGATTACAACCGGCAATCCTGCTTTAATGGCAATATCCATTAACTCAGGATTAGATAAAATCACTCCATCTATATTTGTCTCTGACAGTTTTATAACATAATTCCTGACAAATTCTAATTCTTCTTCTGAATATGAAGCAGAATTAAAAGTTATGAAAATATCTGCACCTTTGTTCTTTATTTTTGTGATTATATCTGAAATATCTGAAAATGAATTTGTATTTGCTTTTTTACCAAATCCCGACATTCTGTTTATGTCAGAATATTCCCCAAACTTTTCATTCCATTTTTCATCATAAAATCCCATATAATTGTCATTTGAAATTTTAAAACAATTGTTTTCAAAAAAATATTGTCTTTCCGATTCTGACCCATTTTCTATTATCTTTTAAATCATAAGTAATACAGACTTAATTACATTCCCTGGCGCATTCAATACCCGGTCTGAATTTCTTAGTTGTACCCTTATACATTGATGCATATTCACATATCTTTCCGGTTGTCATATAAGTAAACGGCGTATGAAGTCCTGTGATTATTCCACAAATATCATTTATTCTGATAGATTTATGAGTAACATCTATTTCTATTTCATTAATTTTATATCTTTCAATTATTTTCCTGAGATATTCATTATTATATTTTGGTGTCCAGTCTTTTTCGAAATATTCTGAATATCTTGGGTCACGATAATCTTTAAAGAAAATCCTTCCCATATTTAGTTTTATATCTGTAATACCATAAAGATATTCAAGCATTCCATAATCATTTACCGTTATTTCGTCTATTATATCCATATATTCTTTAATTAAATTAACTATTCTGCACTTTACTTTTTCTAAATTTTTCTCTGTTGCCACAGGCACCACTAGTGTTATCTTATTTTCATCTGAAAAAATCTCATTATTCATATTAATTATCTGCCCATAATTACAATTAAGAAAATATAAATCACAAAAATATGAGCCAATATATATTCTATTAATCTTATAATTATCCTTTACCTTGCTAATAACTGTTTTTAATTTAGGAAAATCTGCTATCTCACATAGATTAAGGCAAGTTTCTGTTTCTATTATCTTCAATATAAAAGCCTCCATATTAGTACATTTTTAATTCAAAGTGTAACCCTTCAGAACA
>CAZQRO010000125.1:0-4606 GCA_964595785.1 uncultured Eubacterium sp. | reverse complement strand
GCAATCCGATCTGTTAGCTTCGGTAAATAATCCATAACCAGATATTTGTCCAGATATGGGAACATATCCTGAAGGAACAGAAGATATGTTGCAGCTTCATCTACAACAACACGATCTACAATACTAATCAATGTCTGAATCACATTTTCTGGGCGTCTGACTTCTAATCCATGAGCCAGGCAAATAAGATGCAGGCTACTGCTATTGTACTATAGAGAGTTTAAAGAATGGAGGAATTATATGGGAGAAGTACAAGTATTAGAAGCAACAAGAACGGTTCCTAATGGCAGGAGCAGAGCAAGAACAGAAAGTGGTGGACTAAAAGTTGAAAGGATTCGTGTGGCTGCTTATTGTAGAGTATCAACAGATGGTGATGAACAGCTTGGAAGTTTTGAATCTCAAAAGCTTTATTATGAAGAAAAGATTGCAGCAAATACAGAATGGGCAAGTGCAGGTATTTTTGCAGATGTAGACACGCCTTATGGACTAAACCCCAAAAGCCCGTGAATAGCCGATTTTCTCGGCTATTCACGGGCTTTTTTATGAGCAAATCAACATAAGCATGAAACTGCTCCTGTTTAGTATTTAATAAACTCAATTCCTAATAATCGCGGAAGTATTCAACTACAAAAAGCAACGCACATTGAATACAGAAAACTAAATCTACATTGCAAATTAACTTTTTGTTTCATAGCGCTATTCCACACTTACCGCAAAAACGAGCGCCCGGAATAACCCCGTTTCCACACTTCGAGCAGAATTTCATTTGCGGTGCAGTCTGAAGAGTAGCGGTCAAATCCTCGTTCGGCGCATTATCGGACAAAAACAGCCAGTCGATGTCCTCGCCGTCCTCGCACAATCCTATAGCCCCAGCGGGCGATACTACATAATGAAGATGCTGAAAAAGAAGGCAAAGCAGAATATGACTATATGCAACTCAATTTGACAAAGGCACAAAAAGCTATCTGCGATGAACTGATAGCGTGTAGGGACAGACAGGATTATGAATATGGAACAACAGCGTATATTGCAGGAATGTATGACGCTTTTCGTATTATGGCAATCCTGTTTCCAAAGAAATGGGAAATGAAAGAGTTATCGAAAATCATTTCTCACTTAAAATAAAATAACCTTTTACATAGCCGATTGGTATAACAGCCAGTCGGCTTTTTTGTGTTCTTGGGAATCTTACATAGCCACCCTGACAAGGTGGCTAAATTTATGTGAAAGGAGGAACGCACTATATCCGATAATCTTTCGGCTACATATATCCATAACGGAATGTCAGGGCAGGGTATGTACCAAATAAAGAACAGATAAAGTCAATATTTGAGTATTCATTGGAACAGGCAAAGATAGCGCATGATGAAAATGAGTGGTATGAAAAGGTTAAGGAAAAAGTTTTGAATTGGTTGTAGATATATTTTACGGTACTAATAGTAAAAAATAGAATATTCTATTAGTGACTGCAAAATATTTAATTAAAAAGATATAGTATAAATTTATTTCTGCTGCATGATAATATACCATCTGCCTGTAATTTGCTTATTTCATTAGATAATGCACTTCTGTCAACAGACAGATAGTCAGCAAGCTGCTGGCGGTTAAAAGGTATTTCAAAAGATGGGCTTCCGGCTTTAAGAGATTCAGTAGACAGATAAGCCAAGAGCCTGTCTTTTATTGTCTTTTTTGAAAGGTAATCAATTTTTTTGGTAAGCCTGACATTTTTCCCTGCAAGTATATTTAGAAGATTATGAATAAGGCGTGTGTGAAAATAACATGCTGATGTACAGACATTGAGGATTTTGCTTATATCCAGAAACATTATGCAGGTATTTTCAGTAGCCATCACGCTTGTTTCTACCGGAATTTGTGACAGACATGCGTAACTTTCCGCAAAGACCATGCCAGGAGTAAGTTCAGAGATAACAGAACAATTTCCCCATAGGTCATCTTTCTCAATGAGAGCAAGTCCGGACAAGACAAGTCCAATGGAATGAACTTGTTCGCCTGCTCTTAGAATATATTCCTTCTTATTATAATTAACCGTTCTGGCGGACAGGCATTTTAGCAGAACGTCTATTTCGTTTTCATTTATACCCATAAAAATATTTGAATTTTTTAAAATGTGTAAATATTCTTTCATACTATTATGATACCTTTCTTGAAATGTAATAAAACTATTATTTATAAAACTAAACAAAAGTTTTTAATAAAATTTCAAAAATGTTGTATATACAACGGAAATGTTTTAATTATTATAGTATTATTGCCTTGTTAAAGCAAGTAAAAATATAATAGAATGCTTCGGCAAGGAGGAATATTAAATGGATAATAAAATGTTTTGTTTTCAGTGTGAGCAGACGGCAGGCTGTTCTGGTTGTACAGGGAATGCAGGTGTCTGTGGTAAAACTGCCAATACAGCAAAGTTACAGGATAAATTAACAGGTGCATTAATAGGATTGGCAAAAACATGCCAGACTAACCCAAAGACAGAAAATACCACAAGAATTATTATAGAGGGATTGTTTACCACGATTACAAATGTGAATTTTAATGATGACACGTTAGAAGAAATTATAGAGAAAGTGCATAGAGAAAAGTCAATTGTTTCTTCGGGCTGTGGCAGCTGCATTTCAGTATGCAGTAATATAGATGATTATGACATGGATAATCTGTGGAATGATAATGAAGATATACGCTCGTTAAAATCATTGATTTTATTTGGAATAAGAGGAATGGCGGCATATGCTTATCATGCCATGGTGTTAGATTATGAAGATGAAATGGTAAATGAATTCTTCTATAAAGCATTATCGGTATTAAGTTATGATTTGGATATAAATGGATTACTTCCTATTATAATGGAAGTTGGGGAAGTTAATCTTAAATGTATGGAGTTGCTTGATAAGGCAAATACTGAATCGTATGGAACACCTGTGCCGACAAAAGTAGCACTTTCAATTGAAAAAGGTCCATTTATTATTATTACGGGACATGATTTGAAAGATTTAAAACTTCTTTTAGAGCAGACAAAAGACAAAGGAATTAATATTTATACACACGGGGAAATGCTTCCGGCACATGCATATCCTGAACTTAAGAAATATCCACATCTCAAGGGAAATTTCGGAACCGCATGGCAGAACCAGCAGAAAGAATTTGACAGTATTCCGGGTGCAATATTATATACAACTAACTGTCTTATGCCTGTGAAGAAAAGTTATGCAGACCGTGTATTCACAACGGAAGTCGTATCATATCCTGAAATGGTTCACATTGGTGAAGATAAGGATTTCACACCTGTAATCAATAAAGCATTGGAGTTAGGCGGATATACAGAAACACAGTTTATGACTGGAATTAATGGTGGAACGGAAGTAATGACGGGATTTGGACACGGAACAGTTCTAAGTGTGGCAGATAAGGTAATAGGTGCCGTGAAATCAGGAGATATTCAACATTTCTTCTTAGTAGGCGGCTGCGACGGAGCAAGGACCGGAAGAAATTATTACACAGAATTCGTGAAACAGACACCATCAGACAGTATAATTCTTACACTTGCATGTGGAAAATACCGTTTCAATGATTTGGACTTAGGTGAAATTGGCGGTTTGCCAAGAATTATGGATATGGGACAGTGCAATGATGCATATAGTGCAATAAAAGTAGCCGCGGCACTTGCAGAAGCATTCGAGTGCAATATAAATGAATTGCCATTATCGATGATACTATCATGGTATGAACAAAAGGCGGTATGTATTTTACTGACACTTTTACACCTTGGAATTAGAAATATTTATCTGGGACCGACATTACCGGCATTTATTTCAGAAAATATTCTAAAATATCTGGTGGAGAATTATAATATTTCACCAATCAGTACACCAGAGGCAGATTTAGCAAAAATACTTGCATAAAATGCTTCATCGCATATAAGTGTGAAAAGTTTTTAATGAGAAAATTTTTCACACAGTAAGTTTATGATTCGACATAGAAAAAAGGGTGAAAGAAAAAATAAAGAGAGGAAAATGCAAACATATTCTCTTTCACCCAATGTGTTTGCATCTCAAATAAAGGAGTGAATTTATTTCACTTGAGATTTGGTATAAAATATGTATGGAATAGAAACATTAGTGAAAGAACATGAGAATATATTGCGATTCAATGAGTTACTAAGAAATATTTGCAGTAAAATTGTTGAGGGCGCTGAAGTTGACACAGTGTTAATGAGGGAGTGCGTAGATTTTGGCAGAAATTATGCGGATAAACAGCATCACGGCAAAGAAGAAAAAATACTTTTTAAAATTATGTTAGAAGAGTTAGGAGAAGTAGCAGAGAAACTTATAAGACACGGAATGCTTGTGGAGCATGATTTAGGAAGATTCTATTTATCAGAATTAGAAAGTGCCATTAATAGATTTGAACAGAGTTCCGCAGCAGAAGATAAAATGGATATAATTGCCAATGCAATAAGTTACGGCGGACTGCTTAAGCGTCATATAGAAAAGGAAGATTCAGTTGCATATACATTTGCAGAGAGAATGTTAGATAATAAAAGTAAAAAGGAAGTTGACAGACTCACCGAAAAAGCGGAAAGTGACCA
>CAZQRO010000124.1:0-4611 GCA_964595785.1 uncultured Eubacterium sp. | reverse complement strand
GCAAGAATGAACAATGCACTTGGCGGCATTGAGAAGTTAAAAGAGAATGTAGATACTTTAATTGTCATTCCGAATGATAAATTATTAGAGATTGTTGACAGAAGAACTACGATGCCTGAGGCTCTTAAGAAGGCAGATGAGGTATTGCAGCAGGCAGTACAGGGAATTACAGATTTGATTAATGTACCTGCACTCATTAACCTTGATTTTGCAGATGTTCAGACTGTTATGAAGGAAAAGGGTGTCGCTCACATTGGTATCGGTGTTGCAAAGGGTGATGATAAGGCCAACGAAGCAGTTCAGATTGCAGTAACAAGCCCATTATTAGAGACAACTATTCAGGGTGCCTCACATGTAATTATTAATATTTCAGGTGATATCAGTCTTGCGGAAGCTAATGAAGCAGCCAGTTATGTTCAGGATTTAACAGGTGAAGACGCAGAGATTATCTTCGGTGCAAGATATGACGATACATATCCGGATGAATGTACAATTACGGTAATTGCTACAGGTCTTGAGGAAGTTAATAAGATTCCGTTTAGCAGTGCTACATCAAGGGCTACATTTGATTATAAGAAACCTTCGGTTAAGCCGATTACTCCAAAGCCTGAATTCAGATATAATTCTCAGGCAGCAGCATCTCCTGTCAGACCTGCGCAGTCTTATACAAGACCTCAGCAGCAGCCTGTATCAAGAAGCAGTGAGGATAAAGGAGGAATCAGCATACCTGAATTCCTTAAGAAGAACAGAAATAACTAAGGACAGGCAGTAACGTATAATTACGAAATCTGCTGCATATATAAGAATATGTAAAAGTATAAGCGAAAGATAAGTTGCAGTTATATAGAGTCTGCTAATGGTTCTATATAATTTTAATAAAATACAGGGTTAGAAATGTTAAGTTACTGAAATCAGAGGAATTTCAGCGGGTGGATTGTATTTGCTAAAGATGAGGTATAATTAGAATGCTCTAAGTCATCTCTTAATATTAGCATATGGAATGGTAACATTACAGCCATATGTATATATTAGGGGGACTTAGAGTTTTTTTGCTTTATAGATTAAGGTGTCAAAAGGTATATCACTGATAATTGTTAGAACTGAAATTAAGGCAGTTTTATATGCTTTGATTAATAAAAATTTTAATGTCATTTACAGAAATGACAAAAGGAAGAAAAATGAGGAACATAAGAAGGTTTGTTGGAGTATTGTTAAGTATTGTATTTTTAGTATGCAATACAGGGATATGTGATTTAGTATCAGCATTTGCACAAGAAGAAATAGGATATCAGGATATGATTACTATATCTTTTGTGGACTCAACAAACGAAAAGTGGATTGCGAATGATAATGCTGTAATGGAATTGGTTGATAATACATATGGTCATGATAAATACTATATGACAACAACTGATAACATAACATGGAGTGTAAAAGTACCGAGAAAGGCATATAATATCACATTTAACAGATACAATGATAATAAAAGTGTTATGTGGAATTCATGGAGTGCAGGTGGACGAGACGGACATATTACATATTATGCAGAAGGTAATTCTAATGGTTATTGGACCGGTGAAGAAGAATCTCAATATGAAGGATTTAGAAAAGGTGACATTATATTATTAGATTTAACTGATTTTAACGGATGGCTCAATTGTGAGGCAATGATTTATGCAAATTTTTCTAATGTATCTAAAGCAGAAAATGGTGGAAGAGATATTAATCTGAATAATTGTGACAAAAATATATATTCTCCACAATTATTTGAAACTAAGACACAGAATAACATTTATGCATATACAATAACAGAAGAAGATGAGGGAAAAGAAGAATTAAGGTTTTGGCGTGGAAACGAAAATATGCTTTGGAATTGTTCCATTCTTCTGAAATATGAAGATTATGCATCAGGATATGACTGCATAAAGGTAACGGGCTGGAATGATACAGGAAAACTAATTAAGTTAGGAGTGTTTGGAAAAGATAGTGATGGAGATGGACTTAGTAATGAATTAGAATTGCAAATAGGTTCGGATATTTATAATATAGACAGTGATGAGGATGGTTTACCGGATTCTTATGAGTATATATACTTAGGAACTAGTTTGACACAAAAAGATAGTGATGGAAACGGCATATCAGATTACCAAGAGGATTTTGATAATGACGGCGTGTGTAATGGAATAGAATATATAAATGGAACAGACCCATTTATAGAGGATACGGATAATGATGGATTAAATGATAAAAAAGAAATAGAAGATACAAATACAAATCCTATTTTATCAGACACAGATAATGATGGATTAGTGGATAGTGAAGATATATTATTTGGCTTTAATCCTTTGAATCCCGATACAGATGGAAATGGTGTGTTAGATGGAGAGGAAAAAAGAGAGCAAAATAGAACATTAGATATTAATAATACAGAACATGGAGAAATACTTAATATATCTGTACAGATGGAGATTAGTGGGAATATAGATAATAAAGTTACTATAAGAGATATCTATGGAGAAGATTTGTTATCGTCGAATGTAGTTGGACTTGTTGGAGTGCCTGTAAGTATTGAAACAGATGAAGAATTTGAAAAGGCGAAGATAACATTTAATTATGATGAGGAAAAATTATCAGGAATAAATGAGGAAGATTTAGCAATATTATGGTATGATGAAAGTAATAATTGGTATCAAATTCTTGATAAAGAAAGTGTTGTTGATATAGAAAATAATACAGTAAGTTATACAACAACGCATTTTTCGACCTATATGTTAGTTGATAAAAAAGTGTGGTACAATACATGGAAAGAAGAATTAAATTATCGAAAAGAAAATGTTAGTTATGATTTTGCATATGTTCTGGACTGCTCAGGAAGTATGAGTGGAACAAGAATAAATAATGCGGTCAAAACAATAAAAGGTTTTATAAACAGTATGTCTGAAGAAGATAATGCTGCTATTGTAACATTTAATGACAATGCAACTTTGTTAAGAGGCTTTTCTAAAAAGAATGAACTTGGCCTTGCAATTGGAGGCTATTTTACTGCAAGCGGTGGGACTAATGTAGACAGAGGATTGAAATTAGCAATTAATCAGTATAAAACTCAGACAAATGATAATAAACGAATAATGATTCTGGTATGTGATGGAGATGTTAATTATGTATCAGATACAATTAAGAATGCCATTACACAAAATATTACTATTTATACAGTAAATGTTGGATATAGGGGTTCTAATGCCGAATTAAAGAGAATTGCAGATGAAACCGGAGGTGAATACTATTACTGTGAAAAGGCTGAAGATATTGAACCTATGGTGGCATTTATACAGGATGAAACATTGTATAATATTGATACAACAGATACTGATGGAGATGGTTTATATGATGTATATGAAACTACAGGATTTCATCTGCAAAATGGTGTATTATTAAAAAGTGACCCGAATAATACTGATACAGATAATGATGGTTTATCAGATTATGAAGAGTTAGGAATAATATATAATCTTAAAGTACCGGATAACTCAAGACCAGAAGTACCAAATCTTACAACCGTTCTTAAACGGTTAAATTATATAGGGTTAGGTGAGACTACATATGTTCCTTATGTGATAGCAAGAAGCAATCCATCAAAATATGATACAGATGATGACAGATTAAATGATTATACAGATGAACACCCGTGGAGTGCGTACTGTGGCGGAAATAAATGTGAAGAAATATCGGTACATAAACATCTTGCAGATAAAAACGGATATTATATATGTGAAGACTGCGGTTACAAAATACCATCTCCGGAAATGGAAGATGAAAGAATTATGACTGATGAAGATTATAGGGATATGCTTGCTATAGCTGTAATGTGTCAGCATTATTCACTACTTAGAATTGCAAAATATGGAGAAACTTCACCAGTTAGTTTAAATGAAAAAATGTTGATTAATAAGATTGCAGATATTAGAAGAAAGTACAATGGAAGATACTCTTATTCTGATATAAAAGGAAACTGCATATGTGAAAAATATGAGATAGATAATAGTGAAGCGAGTGTTATTATCGAAAACAGAAAGGTAACAACATTAGGAATAACATTTTATAATGGAATTGCATTGAATTCGATTTCATTTCTTGTTGGTGGTTGGGGAAGTATGGCAAAAGATGTAGGACTAAAAACACTCAGTTATATAGCAACATTAATTGGTGTTGGAATAGATGATGAAATAGGAGTATGGGATTTCATTTCATTATCAGGAATTGCTATAGAAAAAATAAATACAATTAATAATAGTAGTATTACTAAACATATTCCTAATATTATCGATAGAGCGGCAGTTTTACATGATTATATTTCTTGTAATTCCAAAATCGGTGATAATGAAATTAGTATTTGCATTCATAGAAAAGGGTATGGAAGAAGTGCCGAACAAAGTCATGGAACATTTGTTATGAAGGATAATGGAAATATTTCGTACTACGAATTTTCAGAATATGGATATGGTGATGAACTAAAACCATAGAAAACAAATTATAAAAATATTCTGCCGGATTTGATTTTCCGGCAGAAGAAAGAGAAAATATGATTAAAGAGAATAAAAAAACAAGATGCCC
>CAZQRO010000123.1:0-4840 GCA_964595785.1 uncultured Eubacterium sp. | reverse complement strand
CTCTATTGTCTTTTTACACTGTGTAACTGACTGCTCAATTTCTTTAACCTCGGTTAATTTTTGAGAATATCGTTCTTCATATATTAGCAATTTATCTGGATCATTTTTAAAATTGTTTACGTCTTTCTCTATACTAGATAACTCCGCTAATACATCATTATATTCTTTTGTTATTTTATCATAATCAGCTGTAGCTTCATCAATATCTTTTTGCGCATTAATTGTCTTTTTTTCCATTTCTGACAAAGCCTCTTTGTAATTTTTTTCATTTTTACTATGAGTATACTGTTTTGACAATTTTAGTTTTTCATACTCATTATTGAGCTCACTAATTCGTGTTTCTATATCACTTTTGTTGTACGTAAAAAGCAAATCCCCCTCCTTTACATAATCTCCTTTTTTTACACTTACATCATCTATACTTGCAATTGAAGAATGTGTAACTATCATTTCATCCTTACTTTGAACAATTCCCTTAGCTAAGATATAATCCGAAACTTCTCCCTTTTTTATTGTATAAGAATTTCCCTTATCATATTTTATTCTGTTATTCGATTCTGTATTAGTCGATTTACACGAAATCAACAACATTGATATTGCCACTACAAAAATAACTAGTCTTTTTCTTAATTTATTTTTCACAAAATAGTCCTCCTAAAATTTAATCACTCATCGTTATGGTTTTAATTATCTCATCATTGCATGCTTTTTTTGCTGGGATTATTGAAAAGGCAAGACCAATTAGTAAACTGCCAACGGCCGAATATATCGCCGCCGTCCATGGCATATAAAATATAAATGAGGAAATGATATCTCTATATTTTATATATATATATATGTTTATTATTGATCCAAATATAAATCCACTTACTATTCCACCTAAAGCACCAACAAATGAAAGAAAAGTTCCTTCTGTTATTATCTGAACAAATATATGTTTTGTTTCAGCACCTACTGCCATACGTATTCCTAATTCCTTAATACGCTTTTCTATGTCCATTAACGCAAGATTCATAATTCCAATATTACTAATAACAAATGCTATCACTGCAAATGCTTGAATAATATTCATTACCAATTCAATTATTTTGTCTGACTTATTCACTTCATCCAAATCATTTGTTATTACAAACTCGGTTTCTGTATCTCTATACTTGGTAACAAAATATTGTTGTAACATTTTTTTTATTGTATCTGTATTATTTACAGATACATAATATTCAAGCATCTCTGAATTTTTATTTTCTATCATATTATATTTCTCTAAATAACTATAATTTATATAAATATCATAGACAAAATCTTCGGTCTGATTATTATGACTTTCATCAACTTCATACACTCCAATAACCTCAACTTCTACTATTCCATGTTCATTAGTTGACAGTTGTAACTTTCTTCCGACTGCACTTTCATTTCCAAATATTTTATTTGATATAACATTAGGAATCATAATCCGAGGAATACCATACTCTTCATCATTCTTATTTAATACTCGTCCAGCCAAAAGTTTTTCTTCACTCTGAACTATATATCCACTTGTAACAGCTGTAAGTTGTATTTGTGGCAAACTATCAAATTCACATATATCTGCCTTGTCCCATTCTTCAGAAATAACTCTCATATATTCACCACATGACGTAATAATTGCCGTAATCTCAACATCATTTAGTAATTCGTTTTCCTTAATTACTCTTTCCTTATTTTTAACTTCAATAGTAATATTCTCTTCTTTTTGTATATTTTTATCTGAAAGTTGTTTTACCATATTATAATTAATACACTGAATAGAAATAACGACAGCAACACTAATCATTACAGAAATTATACGCTTAAAATATACATCTCTATTTCTAATTAATCTTTTTAATGATTCTAGCATAATACTAATCATATAAGCCAATCCTCTCAATTTTTTATAGCATCTACAACTTTCATTGCAGCCATTTTTCTTACTGGATTATAACAACAAATTATCACTACAACTATTGCAAATGAATATGCTAAAATAAATTGCATATTTGTAAGATACAATTTAAGATTTGTTTGATTTATAAATGGCATTCCATAATATTCATCAATAAATATACTTATTTCACTTATATTATTATTTAAAATATTTATTGATAACAAAAACAAAACAAACCCAGTAATTGAACCAGCTAAAGCAATAATTATTCCTTGAATAAGATACTCTAGACAAATTATTTTTTCAGATGCTCCAATTGCTTTTTTTATTCCTATTTGGTGAATATATGACTGCATAATTGTAAGAATAACATTTCTTATACTTATAGCACTAACAAAGAAAATAATACTTGAAAAAAGAATCAGTAATACCGAAAAAAGATTAATTAGAGATTTTGAACTTTCTAATACATCACAAACCATTATATTGTATTTATACTCTAATGAATTTTGATATCTATTATTTAAAATTGAAGAAATTGATAACTTAACATTATTAATTTTGCTAATGTTTGAGACAATTACAGAAAATTTAGAAATAGTATATGGTTTTATTCTACCTGACAATCTAGAAATCGTATTAAAAGAACCATACACCACTTGTGTATCAGTGTATTCATTTACACTCTTGTACACTCCAACAATTTTCATCTGGTATGTACAATTATTATCCATTTCTATTTCAATAACACTATTTAATACATTCTCATAATCTTTAAATATATTTTTCTTAAGTTCATCCGAAATAACAATGTTAAAACAATTTTCACTTGTAGATTCCTGTTTCAATAAAAATCTGCCCTCAGTAATTTTTATTGAGACAGGCTGTTTATATGCACCATACAACTGCCCTGCCACATTGTCTGATATTCTACATTCAACAGAAAAATCAGATTGATAAACAATATCTTTAACATAATCCAATTTTGAATTATCAATCTGATACATTTCATCAGTTGTCATCGAATATTCATTTCCACCCTCAACTTTACAAGTTAATGTATTTAAAACTGGATATTTGTATGTAAGATATGATATAAGCACATTTTTAGAAACATTACTTAAAGTAAAAATTATAAAAATAACAAACGTGCTAACTATAATTCCAATTGTTGCTAAAATTGTGCACCATTTATTACGTATTAATTTTTTTACGGCATCAAAAACGAGTCCAATTATCATATGCATTTTTCTCCTTTTCAATACAGCCATCATTAATGTATATAACACGTTGAGCCTCAGATGCCATATCTCTATCATGTGTAATAAGAATTATCGTCTTTCCCAATTCATTAAGCTTATGAAATAAATCTATTATCTTTCGTCCGTTTTCATAATCTAAAGCTCCTGTTGGTTCGTCTGCCAACACTATTGATGCATTATTTGCTAAGGCTCTTGCTATAGCAACTCTTTGTTTTTGGCCTCCCGATAGTTCATTAGGCAAATGCATCATCCTGTCATCAAGACCTACAATCGACAGCAATTCCTTTGCGTGTTCAATACGTTGTTTCCTTTTTACACCTGCATAAATCATTGGCAATTCAACATTTTTTATAGCATTAGCATCTGATATTAATTCAAAATTTTGAAACACAAAACCTATTTTTTTTCTTCTAAATGACGTAAGTGTTTTTTTCGATTCATGAAAAATGTCTTTCCCTTCAAATATATAATTTCCATATGTTGGCATATCAAGCATTCCAATAATATTCATAAGTGTTGTCTTTCCAGAACCAGACCTACCTACAACTGAAATAAACTCTCCTTCATTTACTTTCAAATCAACATTGTCTAAAACCTTTAATTCGTTAGTTTTGTTCATATTATATATCTTTGTTATTCCATGCATTTCTAACAAAAGCCTTCTTTTATCTTCCATTTATTACTATCTCTTTCTCATAATAGACTTACTCTTTATTTACAACACATGACGATTTTCCATTATTGATACTATACACCCGATCATAACTGTCAAAATCTCTAATCTTATGTGAAATATCCACAATTGTAATATCATCTTTTATTTCCATCAACATCTTATGTATTTCATCCTCAGATTGAATATCAACATTACTTGTTGCTTCATCTAATATAATAATTTCCGGTTTTCTTACCAATGCTCTTAAAATAGCAAGTTTTTGTTTGTTCCCAGCTGATAAATTATTACCATTTTCATCTAATTTTGCGAAGATGCCAGAATTAATCGATGATAAGTACTCCTTCAAACAACATTTTGAAATATAACTGTCAAGTTCCTTATCCGTAATATCATTCACTCCACAAATAATATTTTCATAAATTGTATCCGAAAAAAAGAAACTTTCTTGAGGAATATATGCAATTTTAAAAGCATACTTCTTATATTCATCATAGGAAATATCTGTACCATTTAAAGAAATATCACAAGTTTCAACGTTCAAAAGACCCATAAGTATATTTGCAAGTGTCGTTTTGCCACAACCATTTTTCCCAACTATAGCCACTTTTTCTCCTTTATTAATTTTAAAAGAAACATTATCAAGAACAGGTTTTGAATAACCATATGAAAATGTAAGATTATCAATACAAACACTTTCTATTTTTTCCTTTGTATTTAATAAAAATTTAGACAAATATTTAGAATCTTTATCTATCATAAATACGTCATCAAGCCTTTCCGCACTTACAATTATTGATTGTATATTTGCTTGCATCCCAACGAGGCTTTTTACTGGTTCAATAAACGAATCCATCATAGCGTAAAATGTAATTAGTGATCCCACATAAAGATTCCCACTAACACAAAGTTGAACGCCAAATAACAACATAATAATTACACTTGTCGATGACAAAAAACTTATTATATTAGATTGTAATTCAATTAATAAACTAC
>CAZQRO010000122.1:0-4881 GCA_964595785.1 uncultured Eubacterium sp. | reverse complement strand
TGGTCACCATACTTCTTCACTAGATTTTGTACTTCAATCACAGGAAAAATCCTCCTTTAAATTATTATGAACATTTAGAATATAAATAATATTTATGTTGAACATTTGATAAAATTATGTTTTTTCTGTGTTATAATTCATTTAAAGATGATGTTGGGGGAAAATGGCATAATTTATGCTATTTGACCCCAACACCTTAACCAATACTTAAATTAACACAGAATAAAAAATATGAAATTTATGGAAAAAATGTAAGAAAATGATTACAGTTTTTTCATTTTTAGGACATTAAAAAAACACAATTTATTTTTATAATATAACCATCAAAGCGAAAGCTTTTGATTTAGCAATAATTTTTCTTTTCATATTTCTTTCCTCTTAAAGAGCAACTGTGGTGGTTGCTCTTTTAATTTGTATGAATAGTATAACAATAGAGAAAATAAAATATAATAAACTATAAAATCAGGTGCAGTATTGAAATATTATATAAGAAAGTTTTTGTATCTGTTTTGCGGTATTATATATTTCATTTTATATTCTTGTGAAAGTACATATGGAGAGACTATTAAGATTACAGAAAATGAAATATATGCAAAATCAGCAATATTAATAGATGCGGACAGTAAAAGAGTTTTATATGAGAAAAACGGCTATGAGCAGATGGCAATGGCAAGCACCACGAAGATAATGACCTGCCTCATCGCCTTAGAAAATTCTAATTCAGATGATATAGTAGAATTTTCCACATATGCTGCTTCCATGCCAAAAGTAAAGTTAGGGGCAAATGCCGGCAGAAAGTTTAAGATGGAAGATTTACTTTATTCTCTTATGTTAGAATCACATAATGACACGGCAGTGGCAATTGCAGAAGCTGTAGCCGGTTCTACTGAGAATTTTGCAGTACTGATGAATAAAAAGGCTAAAAAAATAGGGGCATTAAACACAAATTTTGTAACACCAAATGGTCTTGATGATCCAAAACATTATACAACGGCATATGACATGGCAATAATTGCAGCGGAGGCAATAAAAAATGAAAATTTTCTAAAAATAATCAACACACAGTCACACTCATTTGCAGATGTGGACAATAAATGCAGTTTTAGCGTAAATAATAAAGATGCTTTTTTAGGAATGATGGATGGTGCCATAGGAATTAAAACCGGTTTTACGGGAAATGCGGGATATTGCTTTGTAGGGGCAGTGAGACAGAATAATAAGACTTTTATTTCCGTAGTGTTAGCAAGCGGATGGCCGCCAAGTAAAACCTATAAATGGAAGGACACGGTAAAACTGATGAAATACGGAATTAATAACTATGAATACCGGATTTTGTTCAGTGGTATTAATCAATATAAAAATATAGAGATAGAAGATGGTATTAAAAATAATCTTAATACATATATAGCAGGAAACTGCCTTGCGCTGGTATCGGATACAGATGTTATAGAATATAAGTATGATGATATAACGGAAAAAGAAATTGCTGCTCCAGTTAAAAAAGGTCAGGTATTGGGATATATGCGTATATACATTAACGGGTATGAATTCTCGAAATATAAAATATGCGCTTCAGAGAGTATAAAAGAAATTGACTTAAAATATAGTTTTAAGGTAGTATTAAAGAAATTTTTATGTATATAAGAAGATTATGGTGCTAAAATATAGCATTAAAGAATGATAAATTTCAGTCAAAGATGGCATGGATTAATAATGTCATCTTTTTTAAGATAAAGGAAAAATTGCTTGCTTTTTTCATGTATGAGATATACAATTATAATCGGCAGAGATTTGGGATTTGTCTAAATTAAAATAACTGCTTTAGAATGTTGTAAAACCCGTAAAAGGCTGGTTTTACACTTAATATATAAAAATGGAGGTTCGAGAGATGAGTACTACATCAAATGTATCAGCAGGTAAAAGGATTGAAAATTTACTTGATGATAATAGTTTCGTTGAAATCGGGAGTCTTATTAAGGCAAGAAACACAGATTTTAACATGACAGAAAAAGAAACCCCGGCAGATGGCGTTATTACAGGTTATGGTGTAATCGATGGCAATTTAGTATATGTATACAGCCAGGATGCTACTGTATTAGGTGGTTCAGTTGGGGAAATGCATGCTAAGAAAATTGTCAGATTATATGACATGGCAATGAAGATGGGAGCACCTATTATCGGACTTATTGACTGTGCAGGTTTAAGGCTTCAGGAAGCTACAGATGCACTTAATGCATTTGGTGAGATTTATATGAAGCAGACATTGGCATCGGGTGTGGTTCCACAGATAACGGCAGTATTTGGGAATTGCGGAGGCGGACTTGCAATTGCCACAGCAATGTCAGATTTTACATTTATGTCAGAAAAGTCACATCTGTTTGTTAATTCTCCTAACACATTAGATGGTAATTATTCAGCAAAATGTGACACATCTTCAGCAAAATTTCAGAGTGAAGAAACAGCAAACATTGATTTCACTGGTGAAGAATCAGAAGTTATTGTAAAAATCCGTGAACTTATTGATATGCTCCCTGCTAATAATGAAGATGATATGTCGTATGAAGAATGTACAGATGATTTAAACAGAGTATGTGAAGGAATTGAAAACAGTGTTGAAGATATGCAGACATTATTAGAAATGGTTTCTGATAATTCAGTATTTTTTGAGACAAAGAAAGATTTTGCTACAGATGTAGTTACAGGTTTTATCAGATTAAACGGTAATACGGTTGGCGTTGTTGCTAATAATTCAGATTTGCTTTCTGTAAAGGGTACAGAAAAGATTGAAAAATTTGTTAACTTCTGTGATGCATTTAATATACCGGTTGTTTCATTTACTAATGTTACAGGTTTCGAGACTACTGTATGTCAGGAAAAGAAAATGGCTAAGGCAGCTGCAAAGCTTACATATGCATTTGCTAATGCTACAGTTCCTAAGATTAATGTAGTAGTTAGAAATG
Source organism: uncultured Eubacterium sp. (assembly GCA_964595785.1). GTDB lineage: Bacteria > Bacillota > Clostridia > Lachnospirales > Lachnospiraceae > Bovifimicola. The sequence continues at coordinate 1,921 of CAZQRO010000122.1, read as the reverse complement.
CATTTGGAAGCGCTTATGTGATGATGAACAGCAAGAGTATTGGTGCAGATATGGTATATGCATGGCCGGATTCGAAGATTGGAATGATGAATGCTGAATCAGCAGCAAAGATTATATATGCTGATGAGATTAGCAAGGCAGAAAGTGCTAATGCAGCTATTTCTGAAAAAACAGCAGAATATGCAGCTTTACAGCTTAGTGCAAATTCAGCAGCATCAAGAGGATATGTTGATGACATTATTGAACCGGCAGATACAAGAAAGTACCTTATCGGTGCACTTGAAATGCTGTTCACAAAGAGAGAGGATCGTCCGGATAAAAAACATGGAACGGTCTAGTGAGAGGTGAAGAACATGAAAAAAATCAGAAAATTATTACTATTTGTATGTGTTCTTACTTGCATTTTTGCACTTACTGCATGTGGAAAAAGTGAAGATAAAAAGGCTTCTTTTGATTTTAAGGAAAGTGACTTAGTCAGTTGTCTCACAACTAATACGGAAACTGCTGCGGGATGGGAGGCAAAAAACCTTGATGAGGCTATAGACTCTTATGACGAGAAAGATGAAACAGAAGCAAAGTTAAAAGAAGGACTTGAACAATTTAAGGCTGCAAAGGAAGAAGCAGGTAAATTTGTCGGATTTTATCTTGATTCTGCAGGAAATGCAAAGTACACATTGTCTCAGGATACTGATTCAGTTACAGTAAAAGCAACTGCGCAGTTTAAAAAGAGAGATGTTAAGATAACATATGTTTTTGGAATGGTTAACAAAGAACTGTCAATTACATCAATTACTTATGAACCACTTTATTCGATTGGTGAAAAGATGGAAAAGGCAGCACTTAATACCGTAATGGGAATTGTAACGGTTGCTATTGTATTAGTATTTTTAAGTATTCTTATTTCACAGTTTGTTCATGTAAGTAAATTAGAGGCAGCTATTAATAGAATCTCAGATAAACGGAAAGCATGGAGAGATAAAAAGAATAATAAGGATTATGATGCAATTGACTCAGCAATAGAGCAGATTGCAGAAAAAGAAGAATTAGAAAGAAATGATGATACAGAGTTGGTTGCAGTTATCACAGCGGTAATTGCGGCATCAGAACAGAGAAGTACAGATGGACTGGTTGTTCGTTCTATTAAACGTGTTTCAAACAGAAGTTGGAAATAAAACATAAAATAATTCAGAGAAAGGACATTATAAAATGAAAAATTATAGAATCAAAGTTAACGGAAATGTATATGATGTAGAAGTTGAAGAATTAGGAGCCGGAGCAGCAGTTCAGCAGACAGCAGCACCGAAGGCAGCACCAAAAGCAGCAGTACCTGTTGCTTCAGGAGCAGAAGGCTCAGTTAAAATTAACGCACCTATGCCGGGCAAAATTCTTTCAGTTAAAGTTTTGGCTGGACAGGCAGTAAAAAAAGGCGAAGTTATTATGATATTAGAGGCTATGAAGATGGAAAATGAAATTGTTGCTCCTGAAGATGGCACAGTTGCAAGCATTAACGCAAGTGAAGGTTCAAGCGTTGAAGCAGGCAGTTTATTGGCATCTTTAAACTAAAATTTTGAAAATTAATTATTTGAACAGGAGGCTTTACAATGGATTACGTTGTTGATACACTTGGAAATCTATTGCATCAGACAGCTTTCTTCAATCTTACTTGGGGCAACTATGTTATGATTTTAGTGGCTTTGATTTTCTTATATCTTGCAATAGCCAAAGGATATGAACCGTTGTTACTTGTACCAATTGCGTTTGGTATGCTTTTGGTTAATATGTATCCGGATATTATGCTTACCATAAAAGATTCGGATAATGGTGTCGGCGGTTTGTTACATTATTTTTATCTGTTAGATGAATGGAGCATTTTGCCATCACTTATTTTCTTAGGTGTTGGTGCAATGACAGACTTTGGTCC
>CAZQRO010000121.1:0-4910 GCA_964595785.1 uncultured Eubacterium sp. | reverse complement strand
TGCCTGTTAACAATTTTTCGTGTGATGCATTTGTTAACAGAGGCGGAAGAATTCCGGCGCCAATTCATAGTTTTAAGAATTAAGGAGTTAGTTGAACAGGTTTTTTATCAGAACAAGAGAATATTTAATAAATAGAAAATATAGATAATTAATTAGCACTTACCAGTGATATGATACCTCCTAAGTAGACAAGGTAAATAACCAAATCTATTTAGGAGGTATTTTTATGGCAGAATGTCATTGAACGTCGGTATAAAACAAATTTGAAAGTTGGAAGGTAGAAAGGGTGTGACATTCAATGTCTGATGTGGATAGATTAGCAAATAGTATTAATCAGTTAACACCATTAAATTAGTCATCTTTAATGATTACACCATATTGTTGTTCGGTTGGGATGGTGGTTTTGAATTTGTTCATGATAACCATTCTGTAAATCTCATCTGCCATCATATTAAGAGAAATCATTCTTTTTCCGTTTTCAGAGAGCAGTGGAACGGAATTAGATAATTTAGTAATTAACGGTATATCAGAGCAGGTTTTCATCTCTGTTAATAAATCGTTATGGGATTTATTAAATCCGAGAACCCTGAAATAGTATACATAACCATCCTCTTTAAATGTAAAATAATCTTCTTTAGTATATTTAAATAAAAGATAGAATAGTATTCTTGAAATTCTTGAAGATGTGAATATGGTAGAATTGCAAGTGTTGACAAAGCTATCAAAATCTGTATATGAACCTGTAAGATTACTGATACGGTTTGCTAAATCATCAGTGATGTCAAAAAGATTATTTAAGTCTGTATAATCATATTTTGCAGTTATTAATGCATTCCCTATCAGTGATGAAAAATCTTCCGGTAAAACAGGGTATGTTTTCTTATATTCATTTTCTAATAACTCCATACAATTTGCAGGAACGATATCATAAAGTGTTTCTCTGATATTATTAAAAGTAAATATTGATTTACCTGTAAAAAGTTTTCGAATGGCACTTGCACTTGCGAAATGTCCATCAAAATCTAATGAATGATAGCCGTTATCGGAACGTTTTATCGGAATTGGAATCATTTTACTTCCGGATTTTTTAATGGCAATTATATATTCAATCGCAAGAATTGAGTTTGGTGAAGAAATAATTAATGACAATTCTTCTGAACTGATATTAACTCCGCGCAAAGAAAGAGATTTTATAATTGCATTTTCACGGCTTTTAGAAAATGACATTCCGGTTTTTAAATATGACTGAAGTGCTTCGCTATAACACTCATCTTCCTGAATGATTATGTCTGAAATAAGATTAAGTAAATGAATATCATCATTTTCACTGCCAAAACACAGATAATCAATTACATTTAATTTATCCAGAGTATTAACGGCACCGGTTGCGAAATAGGCAGCGCTTGCCATAGAGTAGCAAAGCGGCAGTTCTAACACAAGGTCGGCATTGTTTTCTAAAGCAATGGCAGTTCTAGTAAATTTATCCATAAAAGCAGGAGCCCCCCTCTGAACAAAATTACCACTCATTATTATTACTACATGGTCGGCACCTGTAATTTCACGGGCTTTATCAATAAGATAAGCATGACCATTGTGAAAAGGATTAAATTCAGCAATTACACCAACAGTTTTCATTTTAAGGACTCCTTCCAAACCTATATTATAAGTGCTTAACTTTTAACAATTATACATTATTTACAATAATAACATTTTGTTAAAAAAATATCAATAAATGTATTGAATTTAGTACCTTTAAAGATATTGTATACAAGAAAAATTTGAGTTATAATAATAAAAAGTGTGTGACTAAATTCACAGGAGATAGAAAGGAAATAAAAATTATGGGATTTATTGACAGAATTAAGGAAAGGGCGAAAAGCGATATTAAGACAATTGTTTTGCCTGAATCGATGGATAGAAGAACTTTTGAAGCGGCTGCAGTTATTTTAAAAGAAGAGATAGCTAATTTAATTATTATCGGAACAGAAGAAGTTATTATGGAGAATAGTAAAGGTCTTGATATTTCAGGGGCTAAGATTGTTAACCCATATACATTTAACAAAACAGCAGATTATATAGATGTATTTTGTGAACTTAGAAAAGCAAAGGGAATGACACCCCAGCAGGCTAAAGAGGCTATTATGAATGATTATATGTATTATGCATGTATGATGGTTAAGTTCGGTGATGCAGATGGCGTTGTATCGGGAGCATGTCATTCTACGGCTTCTACATTAAAACCATCATTACAGATAATTAAGACAAAACCGGGAACAAAACTGGTATCAGGTTTCTTTGTTGTATGTGTACCTGATTGTGAGTTTGGTGCCGATGGTACATTCGTATTTGCCGATGCGGGACTTAATCAGAATCCTAATCCTGAAGAACTTGCTGCAATTACAGAGTCTTCAGCGAAGTCTTTCGAAATGCTTGTTGGTGAGAAGCCGATATGTGCGTTGTTATCACATTCTACAAAGGGAAGTGCAAAACATACTGATGTAACAAAAGTTACAGATGCTGTTGATATTCTTAAAAGGAATTATCCGCATGTTATGGCAGATGGAGAATTACAGTTAGATGCTGCACTTGTACCGGAAGTTGCTAAGTTAAAAGCACCGGGAAGTACAGTTGCAGGCAATGCAAATGTATTAATATTTCCTGACCTGGATGCAGGAAATATCGGCTATAAACTTGTACAAAGACTTGGTAAAGCAGAAGCATATGGACCTTTGACACAGGGAATGGCAAAACCTATTAATGATTTGTCAAGAGGATGTTCATCATCAGATATTGTTGGTGTTGTGGCTATTACAGCAGTTCAGGCACAGAATAGAAAGATATCATAGTATGGGCATCAGCCTATCAGATATATCAAAATATCTATATTAAAATATTGAATAGAAAGGTATTATGGTTGTGAAAATGAAAATTCTTATTATAAATTGCGGAAGTTCATCATTAAAGTTTCAGTTAATTAATTCAGAAGACGATTCAGTGCTTGCAAAAGGTCTGTGTGAGCGAATCGGGCTTGAAGGAAGCCAGCTTGTATATCAGCCGGCAGGAAGTGGAAGTGATAAAGAGATAGTTAAAGAAGAGATGCCTAATCATAAAAAGGCAGTAGAAATGGTTATTAATGCCCTGACTAATGAAAAGACAAGCGTAATTAAAGATTTAAGTGATGTGGGAGCTGTAGGACATAGAATTGTGCACGGCGGTGAGAAATTTGCAAAGTCTGTTATCATAGATGACGAAGTGATAGAGGCAATTAAAGAATGTAATGATCTTGCGCCGTTACATAATCCTGCAAATCTTATCGGAATTATGGCATGTAAGGAATTAATGCCAAAAACACCGATGGTAGCAGTATTTGACACGGCATTTCACCAGACAATGCCTGCAAAAGCATATTTATACGGACTTCCTTATGAATATTATGAAGATTATAAAGTAAGAAGATACGGATTCCATGGCACATCACATAGTTTTGTGTCTAAAAAAGTATCTGAGATTTTGGGAAAGTCATATGAAGAATTAAAAACAGTCGTATGTCATCTCGGAAACGGTGCCAGTGTATGTGCTGTCAAAAATGGTAAATCTGTTGATACAAGCATGGGACTTACACCACTTGAAGGTCTGATAATGGGAACAAGGTCAGGAAGTATTGACCCTGCAATTGTTGAATTTATTGCTAATAAAGAGAATATGGCAGTTGCAGATGTAATGAATCTCCTTAATAAAGAATCGGGTGTACTCGGAATGTCAGGAATCGGAAGTGATTTCAGAGATATTACAGATGCAATGCTTAATGGAAATGAAAGAGCAAAACTTACCATAGCAGCTTATTGCTATCAGGTGGCAAAATATATTGGAGCATATGCAGCAGCTATGAATGGAATAGATGCAATTGTATTTACGGCAGGACTCGGTGAGAACAACTCAATTGTAAGAAAAGAAATTTGTTCATACTTTGAATTTCTCGGAATAGAAATAGATGATGCAGAGAATGCTAAACGTGGAGAAGATGTAATAATTTCAACACCGGAATCTAAAGTTAAAGTACTTGTGGTACCAACAAATGAAGAATTAAAGATTGCAAAAGAGACATTAGAACTTGTCAAGTAATAAAAGTTTACAAGATTTTGCAATTTTTATGTTGACAAACACAATACCTATGGTTATAATATTTAAGTGCGATTAGAAAAGAGGTAATTTATGCTGATTGACTTATCCGAACTTTTATCAGTTAATGATAAAAAGTTAGATGTTCAGGCTGATATAGAGATGCAGCGCTTTACATCACGTATGTGTGATTATGAGATTGTAAGGAAAGAACCTTTACTTATCAAACTTCATAATGCAGGCAAGAGAACATTTACACTAGAGACAGTTATTGATTTATCAATGATGATTCCATGTGACAGGTGTTTAGAAGATGTTAAATATGATATGAACATCAAAGTTAATAAAGAGATTGACATGAATGAGTCGGAAAACGACAAGATTGAATTATCAGATGAACAGTCTTATATATCAGATAATTGTCTGAATATAGAAAAACTGATTTATAATGAGATTCTTGTTAAGTTGCCTATGAAGGTTCTTTGCAGTGAAGACTGTAAGGGAATTTGTAATAGATGTGGGGCAAATCTTAATTCACAGACTTGTAACTGTGATACCACAGAATTAGACCCTAGAATGTCAAAAATTCGTGACATTTTCAACAATTTTAAGGAGGTGTAACAGACCATGTCTATTTGTCCAAAGAATAAAAGCTCAAAGGCTAGAAGAGATAAGCGTAGAGCAAACTGGAAAATGAGCGCTCCAAACTTAGTTAAATGCAGCAAATGTGGAGCTTTAATGATGCCTCATAGAGTTTGTAAAGCTTGTGGCTCATATAACAAAAAAGAAAT
>CAZQRO010000120.1:2680-4959 GCA_964595785.1 uncultured Eubacterium sp. | reverse complement strand
AATATATAGTTATTCCTTCTTTCGCTTTACAATTTTGATTTCTAATAATTAGTTTTAAATATTTTAGTTTTGTTGCTTATCATAGTTATATGTTATATCATATTTTAAATTGTGTCAAGTGGTTTTTATAAAACAGAGAAGCACCGACTTATGTGATATAGCAAGTAGTTTATTGTATGGATATACAATAAAAAGACACTCCTTTGTCAACAAACTGACGCGAAATGTCTCTTTATATTTTATTTATATATAACTATTAATTAAGATTAAACAATTTAGTTGCCTCTTTTTTAGTAAGCATAAATTTTGAACTTCCTTTTGCCGGAACTGGATTAGAAGACTTTAAATATCCTTTATCACTTATCTCAATAATAAATTTATAATCAAATATTGTTTTTCCAGCAGGTAATTTACTTCCAATTTCATTTAAATCTTCATTGGTTAAGAAGAATGAATAACTATTTCTATTAAGCAACTCAGTTCCAACAAAGTTTATATATTCCGTATTATTTGCATTATGCATTAAAGTTGAATAGCCTGTAATATTATTAGGATCATTTATTATAATATCACCTTCATTGTATGAACCTGAATCATCTACATCTACATAAATCTTACAATCTGTAAATGCCTGTGCATTTTCTTTCAAATCATAATCAATAGGTCTGAATGCTACCGTCACACCCGCTGAATCTTCATAATAATTAATATAATTAACTTTTTTATCAGCCGATGAACCATACGAATTAGTAATCTGTACTTCTGGTTCATAATTTCCTGTCTTTAATGCCGCAACAACGGTATTAATAAATAACTTTTGCTCTATTGAAGTAATATTCGTTGAATGACCTGCTCCGGTGTATGTAATATTTCCTTTCGAGTAAATGTAATAATTATTAGCACCATCACCTTTAGTAAATGTATAATATTTAGGATTAGTTAATCCATTGCCCGGTTCCTGTGTTCCATCATCATATAAAGTATACCATACCGTCATATCATCATCTTCAAGATTAAGAGACATATACTGCGCATGTGTTGTTGCCGTACTAAGTATTTCATTTAATACAAACGGATATTCTGTAATCTGACCTTCATTCACTTTCATTACCATTCTGGTATGACACCAGTCATTAATATATGAATTGTTGTATTTATATGGTGTTGTTCCGTATACTGTATCTGCATAAAGTCTGCTACCATATATATTCTCATTACTTAATGTCGTGTTTTCACTCAATCCAGTACTATAATGTAATGCACACATATCATTAATGCCTCTGAAATCATTCTCATTAGATTTATTCAGATATTTTCTTGCATTCGCATACTCTTCTGGTAACTTTTTTGAACTTCCGCCATATGTTATTCCATATTGATCCATTCCAAGCATCTGCCTTAAGTAAGATGTTGTATATCTTGCCCATATTGTAGACGTACCAGAAACTTTACTTCCATTAGCATCTGTATAAAAATTAGTTGTTGATAAATATGAAGCATTATCATGCGAAAATAATAATGAATGACCTGCATCTAAAAAATATTCAATATTTTTTAATGCTGCTATATTATCAATTTCCATCTCTTTATCCGAATCTGAATATCCAATTACAACCATATCAAATTCTTTATCTTTAGGAACCTTTTTATATTCCTCTTCACCCATTTGATAATATTGGTTTGTATATCCTTTTCCATAAAACTTATTAACTTTCAAAAGTGATGTTGATGCATCATATTTCTTATCAGCATTAGTTACAAAATTACTCTCTCCACTCCACACATTATTAAATACACTATAATCAACTGTAATAAGATGTATCTTATAACTAGTAATATTGCCATTTGAATCAGAATTATTTTGTACTGCTGATTTAAAGTCTAATGTGAGTTGTTTGTATTTCGGTCTAACCCAAAGTACATATACATCTTTAACAGTGCTTGTATTACTCTCAAATGCCGAAAACCCTATGTATGAAAATTTGTTTTCTATATTGCTTTTATTATAGGCTTCTATTTTCCATGGTATAAATCCTTCCATTGCACCTGGCCAATTACCATATATTTTTACACTTGTTACTTTTCCGCTATCATTTTTAATATATTGATAATTACATTCAAGTTCAATGGTTCCATCTTCTTCAAACTTACCAACACCAGACTTATCAATGTACATATTATAACCATAATTATTTAATTCTGATTCTGTCACACCACCATTAACATTAATATCTAATGTTATATTAAAAGTTCTATAATCAGAATCATCTGTTGCAATT
>CAZQRO010000120.1:765-2670 GCA_964595785.1 uncultured Eubacterium sp. | reverse complement strand
TATATCGGTGATACTGCGGCTGCCATCGGATTCTTACCGTCCCTGTTTTTCCATTATCAATCTTTTTGCCATTGACATCATAATCATATTCCTGTGGTCCATTTTTTCCAGCCTCAAATGAGAACTCGACACTAGAGATTCTCTTATATGCAAAACTTAAACCGCCGGTAAATTTTTTATCTGAAGACAAATATTCAGGATTCTTACCATTTTTTGCATTACTTACAGATACCAGACTTGCATATGCTTTTCCATCAGCAAATATACTTGTATCCGAATATGCTTTGGTATTTTCGTTAAATCCTAATTTTTTTGCTTCTACTATAAAGTTATACATTTTAGAATTATTATCAACATATTTCCATTTACCTGCATCCAGTTCATTATTGTTGCATGAAATATATTTATCTTTTGTATCACAATCCATAATTTCATCTGCCAGTAAAATTGGATAACCTGATTTTAAATATTCAAGCAACTCTTCCATTTTCTTTACTGTTATATCGTTACCCGTTAATCTTGTTGTTGTAACAGTATTATTCAGATAGTAATATTCAGAATCATTCGAAAAATTCCATTTAGGATCATCATTTCCCACAAAACCACTATAAAAGTAGTTCTTCCATATGGTATATTCTTTATTCAAATTACTTTCAGTATCATTACCAGGTATATTTGAACTCTGATAATAATCATTCGCCGATGTACCTCTTAAAAATGGTCTTACATTATATTTGTCACCTAAGCCTGTATAAACTAATCCGTTCATATCTGAATCAACATATTGTGTTCTATATATTTTATCTCCAGAACTAAGCTTATATTCTTTTACCACCTGATATCCAGAATCAACACCAAAATAAATTATATCATATGTAGATGTAAGTTCATCATTTCTTGTATTAAATTCTTTAACACTCATAGATGTTACATCAAAAAACTTTTTATAATTATCTTTTGTCATTCCATCAGCCACAGAATTAACACCAAGATATTTTGCCAATTCCAATGCTCCATCATATGATGCATATTCACTCACCCCTGCTATAGGTTGAATTTCTAAAACTTTCATTGGATAGGATACGTTATTAATTGATATTCCCAAAATATATCTTATAACATCACCTTTATTCGCAGTTGTTAAAATATTATTATCCGCCGATGACAATGTATTGTCAAATCCAAAACCACTTGTACTTGTGGCTGTATTTATAGAAAGATAATTAACCTTTGCTTTCATTAATTTAGAATCTCTTTTATAAAGCGTTGTTGTTACGGATCTGTTTATGCCTCCCATTGAATAATTTATCTTCAGTGTTGTTTTAGTTTCTTCATCTATTCCATCACCAATTTCTATAACTCCGCCACTTGATAAGGCTACCTGCGATGCACCATTAATGGAATAACTTACATTTGTCATAATAGAATAATCAACCTTAACTGACATTTTATCACAATATTCTACAACTTCATCTTCTATAATATTAGTTACATTTATGTAACCTTCATCTCCTAATTTTCTATAAGCATAATATTTATTAACAGTACTGCCATTTATGGTTGAATATGATAATTGCACTGCTGTTTTTCCATCTGCGTCCATTTGTGTAGGCTTGCCTAATGTAAATGTCGCTCCACTATTAATCGGTGTGAAATTTCTATTTTCAGTTGCTTCTGTACTATTTATCCTCCACTGTGCATCATAAACATTATAAGCTTTACACATTATTTCATTATTACCATAATACAATACTCTTTTTGTTAAATCGTCATTTCCCGGATACGGAGAATCCGTATTTGCATAATTAATCGAATTTGTCAGAAAAACCGCTGAAATAACCTTATTACTATCTGCTGATGAATAGTAATTATATTTATCATTGTAGCCCTGTTCCGTAATAGTAT
>CAZQRO010000120.1:0-755 GCA_964595785.1 uncultured Eubacterium sp. | reverse complement strand
ATTCTTTGGTCCCGTCGCTGGTAATGGAATATCCATAGTTCTCATTCCAGACCATGTGTTAATCACTTCTCTGAATGATACGATTGTTGCATTATTTGGCACCTTAACTCTAAAATAGTCTTTTCCATCAACAGTACATGTTTCCATTTTTATAAAGCTGCCACCAATATTCTCTGTTCGCGAAGATGAAAAAGTTGCATATGCCTGAGACCATGATACATTTGATGCATCAAGATAAACATATGATTTATTCTCTCTGAATTCAGAATATTCAAGATTTGAACAATAATATCTGTTATTTTTTGAATATGTTAGATAAAACTCTGTTCCGTCATATTCTTTCGGAAGAAATATGTTCTCTGTTTGATTGTCCCAACTATTGCCTGGTGTAAAAATAACTTTTGTGGCTCCTTCCGGAACAACAATGTAAAATTCAGTATTATTACTTGAACTTTTATTCACCTTAGACATTTGTACTCTTTCCCAATTGTCTTCATTATCATTAAAGAAATACGCCCATGCTGAATTCCATACACCACTAAATTCACTTGTATTCAAGAAAATAACTTTTGAATCACTATTAATTTCCAATTGTTCTTCAGTATTAATTATTCCTTCTTTCACTCCATAAAAATAACCTGTTCCAGCTGTCAATACTCCTGAATTTGCTGTTTCATCATCATCCGAAACAGTTGCAAAAAACTTTCCACCAAAAAACTGTTCTCCACTAAAACTATATATTTTTTTATAAATAT
>CAZQRO010000119.1:0-4960 GCA_964595785.1 uncultured Eubacterium sp. | reverse complement strand
GAAAAGCATGGTTTAAAGTACCATCCTCAATAAAGTTTAATTTAATTGGAAGGCCTTCAAAATGGGTCAGCGGTAAAGATGTAATTCTCCATATAATCGGTTTAATCGGTGTGGATGGCGCGTTGTATAAATCAATGGAATTTGTCGGAGACGGAATTCAGAATCTTTCAATGGACGACAGATTTGCAATGACTAACATGGCAATTGAAGCAGGCGGAAAGAATGGTATTTTCCCAGTTGATAACCTTGCAATTGAATATATGAAAGAACATTCTAAGAAAGAATATAAGATTTTTGTGGCAGATGAAGATGCTGAATATGAATCAGAATATACAATTGATTTAAGTACACTTAAGTCAACAGTTGCTTATCCGCATTTACCGGAGAATACAAAGACAATTGATGAAGTAAATGCTGAACCGGAAGTAAAAATTGACCAGGTAGTTATAGGTTCATGTACAAATGGCAGAATTTCAGATTTGAGAGTAGCCGCAGAAGTGATGAAGGGCAGAAAAGTTGCTAAAGGAGTAAGAACAATTGTAATTCCTGCAACACAGGCGATTTATCTTCAGGCTATGGAAGAAGGTTTACTTGCTGTATTTATTAAGGCGGGAGCAGCGGTAAGTACACCAACATGCGGTCCTTGCCTTGGAGGTCACATGGGTATTCTTGCAAAAGGTGAAAGAGCAGTTGCCACAACTAACAGAAACTTTGTAGGCCGTATGGGTGATCCGGAATCAGAAGTATATCTTGCAAGTCCGGCAGTAGCAGCAGCAAGTGCAATTACAGGTAAGATTTCAGGACCGGCAGAGTTGGGTTTATAATAAACTTGAGCGTATGTGCGCAGAAATGAGGTAAATATGAAAGCATTAGGTAAAGTATATAAATATGGTGACAATGTTGATACAGATGTAATTATTCCGGCAAGGTATTTAAATGTTCCGGATCCTGCTGAACTTGCAAAACATTGTATGGAAGATATAGATGCTGATTTTGCAAAAAATGTCAGGAAAGGCGATATCATTGTAGCAAATAAGAATTTCGGATGTGGTTCATCAAGAGAACACGCTCCGATTTCTATTAAGGCTTCAGGTGTGAGCTGCGTTATTGCAGAGACATTTGCAAGAATTTTCTATAGAAATGCCATTAATATCGGACTTCCAATCATTGAGTGTCCTCAAGCAGCAAAGGGAATAGATGCAGGAGATGAGGTTGAAATAGATTTTGACAGTGGCAGAATATATAACAAAACAAAGAGTGAAGAATATCAGGGTCAGGCATTCCCTGAATTTATGCAGAAAATAATTAAGGCAGAAGGATTAATTAATTACATTAACAATAAGTAGAATTTATTATGTTTAAAATAAAAGTCTTTTCTAAATAAGAGAATTGTTTATCAGTTCTCTTATTTTTTTTGCAATTTTTACATTAGAATGAATGGCAGCATATTGAATAGACGAAAGATTTTCAATGTAATTTGGCTGGTAAGAATTGATAATGCCGCAGTCTTTAAGCATATGACAGGCTTTGTTATATGCTATAGCAGCTTCATTCTCGTCTTTGTATTTTCCTATTATATAATCGCCATTAATATGAACTTTTGCAACATATATGGGAATACCATTCTTATAGTTAACAGATACACCATTATACTTATTGATTATTTTAATGTTTTTATATCGGAAATCAGTTGAATCGCCATTAATAAAAACAAAGTCTTTGCCTAAAACGGCATAATTTTTGATACCATATCTTGACAAAATATTTACCTGCATACCAAAATCCGCCACAAATAAATGACCATTTCTTTTCATTATGGTATGTTTCGAGTAAAAGAATAAGTCATCCACATCAAATTTATATTCTGTATTAATATCATAATAATATATGAAATATTTTCTCATCATGTAAATAGGAGTTTTAAAATACATCTTATTATCCCGGAAATTCACAAGCGAAACCCATTTATCAAAAGCAAGATAATGAGTTTCTTCTATATTATTACTATTATTATAATCGCAAATTGAAATATCAGAATTAAGAACTCTCATGCCTTCTAAATAGCATAAGTGCGCATCATCTTCAGTCATAAAACTTCCAAGACTGATATGTTTGTTTTTGTAAGTAAGTGAGGAACGGTAATAAGTAGTTCCATCTTTTTTTACTGCAATATATACACCTTTTTTTAGATTCATTGTATTCCTCCATATTCCTCAATTTGATGCAGCGGTAAATTAATCAGATATTAAAATTATTGTAAAAACTTTTGTTTAGAGAGGTGAATATATGACAGAATAAAGTGTGTCTTCTGCAATACCTTTGCCATATTTCACAAAAGATTCCGCTTGCTGTGCTGTGACAATAAGATTTTCTAAGTATCTGACTTTTAGACAATACAGAATAACGCAACCGCACCATATCTGCCATCGTGGCAGATGGTGCTTGATTTGACATCGTGTCAAATCATTGCTGTATGTATATCAGATACTAAGAAAATCTAATTATCATTGCAATGCAAGCATCATTCTTTTGTGAAATATGGCAAAATCTTCTGCAGAAGATACATTTCGAAATTCGAGTATCATATTTCTAGAATATATTTTTAAAATCACCTTTTGGTCATCCTAATTATTAAAGATAGTCACCATTATTTGCCAACAGTTTAGTATAGTGAAATGTTGTGAAGCCACACTTTATTTCTGTCAATCATTCACTCGCTAAACAATAGTTCTGATACTATATTAAGAACAAATCTATTTTACCACATATAATATATATTTGAAAATAGCAATATTAGTTTACATAATTTGAAGGTTGAAATATTTCTGTAATAATTCGTAAAAAATAATTAATAAATAACATGTTACTGGGGAAAAATATAACTGTGCAATATTAACAAAAAAGATATTACAATTATAAAAAAGTTATGTAAAATTAACTGTAATTTACAAAATATTACAAATTAAAATCAGTCATTGTCCCAAATTTGATGGTTTTCTATTGACAGTTTTGAAACAGAAAAATATAATGACACCTATGTTTTGGCGACGGCTTGTCGCAAAAAAAAGAGAAAAGAGGCGTAACATGCTTAATATTTGCTCATTATTTCAGAAGTTTTTTGGATTTATCAAGAATGTACAGAAGAAAACATACAGAACATGTATGGTAATTGTATCAGGTGTGATGCTTGTATCAATTATTTGTCTTACTGCAAAAGATTTTGGTGGTTCGGGAAAGAACAAAGCTTTGGCTGTTGTTGATAAGGCATCAACAGATATTGAAGCAGAAACTGAAGACGATGAAACAGATGCTAATGCACTGGTACAGAATATGTTGTTTAGTTACGGAAATACAAATGAAGATGAAAATAGTAGCAATGCGTTAAATGTTTATAAGCGTATTTCGGAAATATTAAACAATAATGGTAATATTTATTTAGAGGAGATGCCTACTGCATCCATAATGCCAATTAGTACTGAATTGCTCGAAGCACCTAAAAAAGGAAAGTTAGTCGAAAAAACTAAAGAGACAGAGGCGGAGACAGAAACAACAGAAGCACCGCCGGTAACAGAGGCTGAAACAGAGACTGCAACAGAGACGACTGTAACGGAAGAACAGACAACAGAAGAGGTTATTTATACTCCTGTTAATGTTGAAGTGACAGAGACAGATTACTATTGGTTAACAAGGATTGTAGAAGCAGAAGCAGGCAATCAGGATGAGAATGGAAGAATTATGGTTGCAAATGTTATTATTAACAGAGTAAAAAGTGGAAAATTTCCTTCATCAGTGAAAGAGGTTATCTTTCAGAATGACGGCAGAACTTATCAGTTCGAGCCGGTAAAAAATGAAAGAATATATGATGCGGTACCATTAGATACAACAATTAATTGTGTTGACAGGGCATTAAATGGTGAAGATTATTCAGAAGGAGCGTTATTTTTCACGATGAAGACATCATCTCACAGTTGGTTCAATACGTCACTTACATTATTGTTTGTGCATGGTGACCATTATTTTTACACATACTAAAGTATTTTTATTACTTGTCTATTGGATATACATGTGCTATAATTCTTTGAAAAAGATTATCACAGAAAGAGGGATACCATGGAGATTTCGTATAAAAGTACAAGAAGTGAAAGTGAAACAGTAACAGCTTCACAGGCAATTTTAAAAGGTCTTGCAAGTGATGGAGGTTTATTCGTCCCTACACAGTTACCAAAACTTAATGTTTCATTAGATAAATTATCTAAAATGTCTTATAAAGAAACAGCTTATGCTGTAATGAAAGAGTTTTTAACAGATTTTACAGAGGCAGAATTAAAGGATTGTATTAATAAGGCATATGATTCAAAATTCGATACGGAAGAGATAGCACCTTTAGTTAAGGCAGAAGGAGCTTATTACTTAGAATTATTTCATGGAGCAACAATTGCTTTTAAGGATATGGCTTTATCAATTTTACCACATCTCTTAACAACATCTGCGAAGAAGAATAATGTTAAGAATGAGATAGTTATTTTAACTGCAACATCAGGAGATACAGGTAAGGCTGCTTTGGCAGGATTTGCAGATGTACCGGGAACAAGAATTGTTGTATTTTATCCAAAGGGTGGGGTTAGTCCTATTCAGGAGAAACAGATGGTTACACAGAAAGGTGATAATACATTTGTTGTTGGAATTAATGGTAACTTTGACCAGGCACAGAGTGGTGTTAAAGCAATATTTGGAAATAAAGAATTAGAAGCAGAGATGGACAAGTCAGGATTCCAGTTCTCATCTGCGAATTCAATTAATATAGGACGTCTTGTTCCACAGGTAGTTTATTATGTATATGCATATTCTAAATTGCTTGCTAACGAAGAGATAACTGAAGGCGAAAAGATTAATGTTGTAGTTCCTACAGGTAACTTTGGTAATATTCTTGCAGCATATTATGCTAAGAATATGGGATTAC
>CAZQRO010000118.1:0-5067 GCA_964595785.1 uncultured Eubacterium sp. | reverse complement strand
GCTGTTACCATATTATTATGATAGTTCGGCTGCAATGAACGTAAAGTTTGTTGCATATTTTTATGTTTATACAAATTAAAATAAACTGTTATACGTATATTAGAGATGGGCAAAATCCTCAAATAAAAATTTGTGACAGAGTTTTGGATTTTTTGTAATCCACTTATTTAAAGGAATGATACTCATAATTTTTTTATTGATAAGAAAGGTAACCTAAGATTTCAGGATATTGGAAAGCACATTGTGATCAAAGTTTTTTAGAAAACGGTCAAATGTCTAGTAAGAGGGAAGCGGAACTGTAATATCAAAGCCACAGTAATGGGTAATAAAAAGGTTATTGTTGAGTTAATCAAGAAGGTCTGAAATCATAGAAAAGCCTTCGCATTTCATAACAATAAAAGTGCAAATCATAGTATGACAGGAAACCATTTTTCGTTCTGTGAGCGGAGACTCTTGAACCGAAGAAAGATCAAGGTTGAGAAAAAGTGAATGATAAAATTTCGCAACAGGTAGTGTAGCAAAAAATTGGATATCTTGTAGTATTTCTTGACGATAGATAGCAATCAGTTCCTTTTAGGTTTGATTGATTTTGACAACTAAATTATACCATTAGGAGATGATGGTTGCTAAAAATTTTGAGTGACAAAGAGATCTGCTATGTCTTGCAAAACTAAATAAATATTGAATGTGTGGAGTTTTGTTCATAACTAATATGTATATAATTGTGGAGGTGGTATTTATGGGATAAATAGTGTAGGAAAAGGTATATTTTTAATAAGAATATTTATAGGAGGAAAATTACTGTGAAAAATAATATTAGAATATTTATGAAAAGAATGGTGATAGGATTATGTGTGTTTCTGATTTCCATTTGTAATTATGGGATGATTGCAGAAGCAAGTAATGCACCAAAATTTGGTTTTCAACTTATAGGTGGTTTAGGTGAATATGGTGAGAATGAAAGAAATTGGTATTTTCGTGGAAATAGTGTATATTATTTAGCATGTGCAGAATATGCTATGAAGATGTGGGAAGATACTGAAACAAATGGAATAGCTAACTATATTTCATTTGAAAAAACAAAGGATAGTTTGGATGCAGAAATTTTCATTACAATTTCTAGTGATGGCAGTGATGCAAGATATAATGGATATACAGTGCATACATTGAATAGAGGTAGTGTTGATCCGAGACACACTTCTTGGGATACAGCAGATATTGTATATAATAATACAAATGGGTATATTGATTCATCAAAAAGTTATCTGGTATCAGCAGTTATAGCACATGAAATAGGTCATGCATTTGGTCTTGATGAGAATAATGCTAACAGAAATTCTATTATGTGTCAGTGGCAGGCTGGAAGAACAGCGGTGTCACCAACATGTAATGATATATGGTCAGCAATATGTGTATATAAATAGAGGAGGAAAACAATGAAGAGAATAATAATATTATTAATGATAGTGACGTGTTTTACTTTGTGTTCGTGCAGTATGAAAAAGGATAAGCAAAAGCAGACAACGCGTGACAACTTTGAGGGAATAGATATTTCTTTATTAAATGAAGATGAGATAGATGTTTCCCCGGGAGAATTGGATATGGATAATAGTGATGTATCAATAGAAGGACTTTCAGAACGTGCAGATGTAATAATAAAGGGTAAACTGATAAAATTAGACTCAAATGTATCAGAGCAGACAGGTACAATATATACAGACTATACGTTTAAAGTAGAAAAAGTATATAGAGGAAATATAAGTAATAAATTTACCATTAATGTATTAGGTGGTATAATGAAATATGATAAATATATAGAACAGCTAATAGATATGCGGTTTGCAAGGGAAGAAGATAAATATAATAAAAATCGTGGAAAGTATGTAAGTTTTGAACCAGAAGGATTTCAGCCGTTAACACCTAAAGGTGATTACATAATTTATGCAAGTTATAATGATGTTAAAGAATGTTATTATCCAACAGGTTATTTTTATGGAATATTTAATAGTAAAGATGGTACAGAAGAGTACAAGAGATATACGCTTGATACAGACAATGAAGACGATTCAATGGAAATAAGCGAAGTAGAAAAAAATTTGAATAATTAATTATTCATAATAGTAAAAGATATTAAAACACATACTTAAGAAACATAGTGTTATCAAAAGAATATAATGTCGAAATTTGTCGAATGATTGAAATTGACAAAGTTTGACAACTAAGATATAATTAGCCCCATGAGACGGAAAAATATTTTAATTGGGCAAACTTGGGGAAACTTAAGGACGCAAAGCTAGAAGTCTAAAATAATATGAGATGAGTTAGAGAATGTTATATATTTAAGCTGTTACCATATTATTATGATAGTTCGGCTGCAATGAACGTAAAGTTTGTTGCAGCCTTTTTGTTATATGAGGAAAGTGGTCGAGCCAAGTGGCGGCTGAAAAGTCTCCACAAGGGCGGACACTTTATTACAGTATAGGAAATGCTCGAGCCAATTAGTGGTTGTCTGGGAGAATTGCGAAGCAATTCTCGTTAAGTGTCCGCGAGGGCGGACACTTTGTTACATGGAGATTATAAGAATTTTAAATTACATAATTAAAGATTAGTGAAGAGGATAAAAGAATGAGATACACATTTGTAAAACAGCAGGACGCAACGGATTGTGCAGCAGCATGTCTGGCAATGGTCTGCCTGCATTATAAGAAGGAAACTACAATTACAAAGTTACGTGATATGATGGGAACTGACATAAAAGGAACAAATCTGCTGGGATTAAGTAAATGCGCAGACAGACTTGGATTCACGTCGCAGGCTGTAAGAGTGGATAAGGAAGGTTTTAAGAGTAAATATACACTTCCTGCAATCGCAAATATAATTACGAAAGAAGGACTTACACATTTTGTGGTTATATTTAAAATTACAGATAAATATGTGGTGCTTGGTGACCCTGCTAAAGATTTAATCAGAATGGAAATAGATGAGTTTTACAGCAGTTTCACAGGCGCTATGCTTATATTAAAACCTGATGAAGAATTTGTATCTGAAAAAATTAAAGGTGGAAAGATATTTGACAGGTTTGTCAGACTTTTATTACCACAGAAGAAACTGTTTATATTTTCTATAATAGCATCAATACTTTTGACGGTGCTTGGAATTGTCTCATCATTATTTAACAAGATAATCATGGATGAGATTTTACCATACAGGTTAAAGAATACATTGTTATTAATGCTGATAATATTTGCCATAATAGCAGTAACACAGGTAATAATTGACTTCGTAAGACAGTGGATGATGCTTTATTTATCACAGAAGATAGACATACCGTTAATGCTTGGCTATTTTAAACACATATATGGCCTGCCGATGAAATTTTTCTCGACAAGAAAAACGGGCGATATAATTACAAGATTTTCAGATGCATTTACTATTAAGGATATTTTTACAAACATAGCATTAACACTTATCATGGACGTGGCAATGACTATTGTGACAGGTGTGGTGTTATTTAAAATGAATATTTCTCTTTTTGTTATCATTCTGCTTATGACTGTAATAAGTATTGGTCTGATATTCATATTTAAGCAGCCTTATAAGAGAATTAATGAGGAGCAGATGCAGCAGGGTTCGGTGCTGAACTCTCAGATTATAGAGGGATTAAGAGCAATAGAGACTATTAAGGGAAATGCCAATGAGGAAACTGAACTTGAAAATATAGAAAAAGAATACATAAAGTCGCTTAGAATCGGATTAAAAGAGGGAATGCTGTCTAATATTCAGGGTTCTATCTCTGGTCTTGTATCGACTGTTGGAAATCTGCTGTTGATGTATTTTGGAATTATGCAGGTAATAAATGGAGATATTACTTTGGGAAGTCTTATGGCTTTCACAACGATGTCGGGATATTTTATGGACCCTGTGGGAAGACTTGTGAGTCTGCAGCTTCAGATTCAGGAAGCAAACATATCTATGAAGAGAATGACGGAGATTCTTGATTATGAGCAGGAACAGAGTTTATATAAGAATTTTGATAAAAATGACCCATCGGCAATGCTTTTTAATGAAACAAGTGCAGATATAGATAATGTTTATCAGGAATTAGAAAAGACAGATGGAAATATTGAGATAAAAAATATAACATTCAGGTATGGTAATAGAAAACCTGTGCTTAATAATGTATCATTTAATATTCCAAAGGGTAAGAAAGTGGCACTTGTGGGGGCAAGCGGAAGTGGTAAATCCACAATTGCGAAATTGATACTTAAGTATTATGAGCCAGAGAACGGCGAGATTCTTATTGATGGAGTAGATATTAATGAATACACGAACAGTTCACTTAGAAAAGCCATATCATACGTTCCGCAGAACATAGAATTATTTTCTAAAAGTATCTATGACAATATCAGAGTCGGTAAAATGAGCGCAACTCTAGAAGAAGTTAAGGAAGCGGCAAAGGCGGCAGATGCACACGAATTTATAAAGAAACTGCCTATGCAGTATTATACATATCTTGAAGAAGCAGGAAACGGTCTGAGTGGAGGTGAAAAGCAGCGAATAGCACTTGCAAGGGCTTTTCTTAAGGATAATCAGTTATACATACTCGATGAAAGTACAAGCAATCTTGACTTTGGAACAGAGAATATAATATTTGATATGATTTATAACAAATTCAGAAATAAGTCCATGTTAATTATTGCCCACAGGCTTGCAACGGTTAAAATGTGTGATGAAATAATAGCGCTTGATAAAGGTGAAATTGTGGAACAGGGAACTCATGATGAACTGCTGAAAAAGCAGGGATATTATTACAGGTTATGGGAAATGCAGCAGGGTAATTTTGTGCAGAATTATGATAAAAGTATTAAGTTGAAAGAGGAAGTACAGATTATAGATGAAGATGAGATTGTCTATACTTAATCAGTTGTAATACAATTTTATATTGTTTTACATATATGCAATATTGCAATGTCAAAGTGTTTTGACAGAGATACATATGATGGTTACATATGTACAAGCGTATGCATCTGAGTTCTAACCAGACGAGGATGTAAATAATCAATTATT
>CAZQRO010000117.1:0-5072 GCA_964595785.1 uncultured Eubacterium sp. | reverse complement strand
TAAGTGCACGGTTAGCATCATCATTTTCAAGGAAAGGAATCATTGATGTTGCAACTGAAAATACCATCTTAGGTGAAACATCCATTAAATCTATAACTTTTTTCTGGAATTCAGATGTTTCTTCTCTGTAACGTCCTGAAATATTAGTATTAACAAAATGTCCTTCTTCGTCCAATGGCTCATTAGCCTGTGCAACAACATAATTATCTTCTTCATCAGCAGTAAGGTATACTACTTCATCTGTTACAAGTGGATTAAGGGGATTTGTTCTATCAAGTTTTCTATATGGTGCCTCAATAAATCCGTACTCATTAATTCTTGCATATGTTGCAAGTGAGTTAATAAGACCGATGTTAGGACCTTCAGGAGTCTCGATAGGACACATTCTTCCATAATGAGAATAGTGGACATCTCGAACCTCGAATCCGGCTCTGTCTCTTGAAAGACCACCCGGACCAAGTGCTGATAAACGTCTCTTATGAGTTAACTCACCAAGAGGATTGTTCTGATCCATGAACTGCGATAACTGAGAACTTCCAAAGAATTCTTTTACTGAAGCAGTTACCGGTTTAATATTAATAAGTGCCTGTGGTGAAATGTCAGCTATATCCTGTGTTGTCATTCTTTCACGTACAACTCTTTCCATTCTTGACAAACCAATTCTGTACTGGTTCTGTAATAATTCACCAACTGCACGAATACGTCTATTACCCAGATGATCTATATCATCTGCTGTGCCAACTTTTGCTTCTAAATGCATATTATAATTAATAGAAGCAATAATATCTTCTTTTGTTATATGTTTAGGAATTAATTCAGAAATATTTCTCTTAATTGCATCCTTTAAATCTTCTTCTGTTTCATTCTCAGCCAAAATCTGAGCTAAAACAGGATAAAATACATCTTCTGTCACACCAAGTTCTCTGCATTCAAAATTCACATACTCACTTATATCAACCATCATGTTAGAGATAACTTTAACATTTCTCTCTTCACCCTGAATAATTACAAATGGAACTGCTGCATTCTGAATCTTAACAGCTAATTCTTCTGTAACTGTTGTTCCTGCTTCTGCAAGAACTTCTCCGGTGTTAACATCAACTACAGTTTCACTAAGTATATGTCCTTTTATTCTATTCTTAAGGGCTAATTTCTTATTAAATTTATAACGTCCCACTTTTGCCAAATCGTATCTTCTAGCATCAAAAAACATACTAGAAATAAGGCTTTCCGCGCTCTCCACTGCTAACGGCTCGCCTGGACGGATTTTCTTATATAATTCTAAAAGACCATCCTGATAATTATCTGAAGTGTCTTTTGCAAAGCTTGCTAAAATCTTTGGTTCTTCACCAAATAAATCGATAATCTCGGCATTTGTACCATAACCTAAAGCTCTGATTAGTACTGTAACAGGAACTTTTCTTGTTCTGTCTACACGTACATAAAATACATCATTAGAGTCAGTTTCATACTCTAACCATGCACCTCTGTTAGGGATTACAGTACATGAATATAATTCTTTACCTAACTTATCATGTGCTATTCCATAATAGATGCCAGGAGAACGAACTAACTGGCTTACGATAACACGTTCAGCACCGTTAATTACAAATGTACCAGTAGCAGTCATCAAAGGCAAATCACCCATGAATATTTCATGTTCACTGATTTCTCCGGTTTCTTTCTTATTGAGTCTTACTTTTACTTTGAGTGGTGCAGCATATGTTGCATCTCTCTCTTTGCATTCCTCAATTGAATACTTTGCTTCATCTTCACACAACTGAAAATCTACGAATTCTAAGCTTAAATGCTCTGTAAAGTCTTCAATTGGTGAGATGTCGTTAAACACTTCTTTTAGTCCGTCACTTAAGAACCAGTTATATGAATCCTTCTGGATTTCAATAAGATTAGGCATCTCAAGAACCTCTTTTTGTCTTGAGTAACTCATCCTAACACTCTTTCCTGATTTGACAGGACGTATTCTGTTTTGCTCCATCGACATTCACCCCTTGCATCATAATAATATATTAAGAATAGGCTTGGAGTCCCTACTCTCACAGGTATCTGTTTTCAGGCAATAAAATGCCTACCACACCACAATAGTGCATTGTCCATTGTATCATGGCAAAATTTTCATGTCAAGCACTTTTTTTCTTTTATTCACTAAGACTAAAGCGAATCAATCAACTGTGTATAGTAACAATATATCGGCTAATATATTTGCTGATATTTATAAAGAAAAAAGGACTTTTGCTCAATAGGTTATTCACCTGTTTTTCAAAAGTCCCTGTTTCTTATACTACTTTCATGCTATTCAGTAACCCATATCTGCGAATCAGTTACACTTGCATTATTAACCGTGCTGTAATTATCAGATGCTGCCACATTTCCATCAATACCCATTGATGCCAGTTCATTTGCAAGCATCTGCGACTGTTTAAACGTAGTCTCATATACATATGTTCCGTCTAACATTGCCGTCAAGAGTATCATTTCCATTGACATCAATACTATTAAACCTTTTATTTTTTTCATTGCTCTTCCCCTTTCTGTTTCTTCTTTCTTTCGTGTTTTGTCTTCCTTAACATTGTCTTTCTTCCTCCTCTTGATTTTCATTTATAATAAATGGTGATTTTCACTTTGTGTTTTCAAATTTAATTAGTTTTGAATACAAAAAAAGCTGCATAACTTTTTGTTATTATGCAACCGAACTATCTTAGGTTTATATATCTTCCCCGTAGACTCCAAGTTTTGCGTCCTCACAGTTCTGCAAGTTTGCCCCTTAAACTTCTCTATTAACTTTTCAAATTTCGATAACTCTTTTCCTTCGTCAGTTTACTATATTAATGTATTAATCTCAAGTTTAATTTACACCTTATTACGTTTTCTATTTTTTTGTTTCGGATATATTAAGAAGATTTGCCCCCCTTAGTCTTGGCTATATCCTTCCCACTGCTCGGGCGGATTTGTCACTTTCACACATTAGGAACGTGCGCCGCTAGGCGCACCACGCAAAAAGACTACCGTGTGCAAAAATACACGATAGTCTTCAAAATTCACGCTAAAATTATTTTAAAGTGATTGTAGCACCAACTTCTTCGAATTTAGCTTTAAGTTCTTCAGCTTCATCTTTAGATGCTGCTTCTTTGATAACCTTAGGAGCTGACTCAACAACTTCTTTAGCTTCTTTTAAGCCTAATCCTAATACTGTCTTAGCAAGTTTGATAACGTCCATCTTCTTCTCGCCAAATGATGTTAATTCTACATCAAATTCAGATTTTTCTTCTACTGCTGCGCCTGCTGCACCACCTGCTGCTACTACAACACCTGCTGCTGCAGAAACACCAAATTCTTCTTCACAAGCTTTAACTAAATCATTTAATTCAAAAACTGTCATACCTTTGATTACTTCAATAATTTCCTGAGTTGTCATCTTTTATTCCTCCATATTTAAAATATAATATTTTCCTGCCTTATAGGCAAACTTTAATTCAATTTGTCTTAACCATTGCAATTATGCAACTGTTTCTTCTTTTTCAGCAATCTGCTTAATAACACGAGCAAAGTTTGTAATTGGTGACTGAATGCTTCCAAGGAATTTCGAAAGAAGTTCTTCTCTTGAAGGAATTGTTGCAATAAGCTTGATTCCATCAGCATCATAATATGTTCCATCAACTACACCTGCTTTAAGTTCAAGTGCCTCAACATCTTTAGCAAAGTTGTATAATACTCTTGCAGGAGCTGTTGCGTCTTCTTTAGATACAGCAATTGCTGTAGGTCCTTCTAAATTTTTACTTAAATCTTCAAATTCTGTTCCTTTTACAGCGAAGTTAACCATTGTGTTTTTGTATACCTTGTATACAACTCCGGCTTCTCTTAACTGCTTACGAAGACTTGTATCCTGTTCTACAGTAAGACCACGATAGTCCACTACAACAGCCGATTTTGCATCTTTAAGTAATTCAGAAATCTCATCAACAACCGGTTTCTTTAATTCTACTTTAGCCATGAATTTTGCCTCCTTATATTAGTAGTGTTCCGAAAGACAAGAGCTAATAACAGAAAAATCGGACAAAGTCCGTAAATTTTCTATTAAATAAAAAACCTCTTTGCCAAAGCACGCTCCGACAAAGAGGGATAAAATTCACTCAATGAGTTATTTTAAAATTCCTCGGCAGGCAATTAATTTGAGTATCTCGCGATACACCTGCTGTCTTCGGTCTTTAAACACAATGTGCATTCTAGCACATATATAATCTATTGTCAATCAATTTTTGCATTGACTTTCCATTCTTGTTAGTTAGAAAGTTTACCTGTATTTAATTTAACACCAGGTCCCATTGTAGATGTAAGAGTTACACTCTTTAAGTACTGACCTTTTAATGTACTAGGTTTTGCTTTGTTGATTGCATCAATAAGCGTCTGGAAGTTGTCCGCTAATTGTTCTTCAGTAAATGAAGCTTTTCCAATTGGCACATGGATAATATTTGTTTTGTCAAGTCTGTATTCAATCTTACCAGCTTTAATATCCTGAACAGCTTTTGTTACATCCATTGTAACTGTACCGGCTTTTGGATTTGGCATTAAACCTTTTGGTCCAAGTACACGACCTAAACGACCAACGACACCCATCATATCTGGTGTAGCAACAACTACATCAAACTCAAACCAGTTTTCGTTCTGAATCTTTGGAATAAGTTCCTCACCACCAACAAATTCTGCTCCTGCTGCTTCAGCTTCATCAGCCTTAGCACCCTTAGCAAATACAAGCACTCTTACCTTCTTGCCTGTACCATGTGGTAATACAACAGCTCCTCTGATCTGCTGATCAGCATGACGTCCGTCACAGCCTGTTCTGATATGTGCTTCGATTGTTTCATCAAATTTTGCAGTTGCTGATTTCTTAACTAAAGATACAGCCTCTGCTGAGTCATATAAAGTAGCGCGATCAATTGATTTCGCAGCTTCTACGTATTTCTTTCCTCGTTTCATTCTAAAACCTCCTAGTGGTATTAGCGGAAGACTCCTCCCACTTCATCAATTTACTATTTTCTTAATCTTCTACAACGATA
>CAZQRO010000116.1:0-5164 GCA_964595785.1 uncultured Eubacterium sp. | reverse complement strand
CTAATTTATATAAAATATACTAATTTATAAATTATTTTTATTATCCTTGTTCATTTATATAAGTCTGAATTCTGTTTTTTACTATATGTGCTATTTCCGTTGTCTTCATTTCTTTATATTCTTCATAATATATTGGATTTAAGTATGCCATCTTTACTACGGCTTTCTTAATTGATTTTGTATCAAACACTTTATATGAATCAATTATGGCTACCGGAACAATGGGACACTTTGCATTAACTGCACTTTTAAAACTTCCTCCCTTAAAATTGAGAAGCTGGTTTCCATTCTTACTTCTGGTTCCTTCTGCGAATATTACATAGTTTTTTCCTTCTTTTACTTCCTTTGTCATTGTATTAATTACACCCATTGACTGTCTTATATCATCTCTGTCAATTACCTGTGCCTTTAAAATTCTAATAATCTTTTTAATAAACCACTGATTTTCTATTTCTTTTTTAATAACAAAAGTAATTGGCTGTTCATTTGTTTCTAATAATACAAGTGCATCAAATAATCCCTGATGATTTGGAAATAAAACATATCCTTTTTCATCAGGAAGATTATTCTTTCCTTCGCTGATTATTTTGATATTACCTGCTCTGTTTACTTTTTTTACTATGTTATGAATTACTTCATATCTTTTTACTTCATCATACTTTTCTGAATTTCCGTATTTACATATCCGATAATACCATATTGGAGCAATAAAAATTCTTTTTAATATCATAAAAATAATTCTTTCCATTTTTTCCTCCATATTTGTGAATTAGCTAATTTCAAAAATCCCAACTATAGCTGTGTATTTTCTAATACCATTTCATATAAATTATTGCCATCTGAATCAATAACTACAATAGAAGGAAAATCTACTACTTCTAGTTTTCTTATTGCTTCGGTTCCTAAATCATCATAAGCTATTACTTCACTTGTATTTATACTTTTAGAAAGTAAGGCACCTGCACCGCCCACTGCTGCAAAATATACTGCATTATTTCTTATTATTGCCTCTCTTACAGCATCACTTCTCTTTCCTTTTCCAATCATACCTTTTAATCCAAGGTCTAACATCTCAGGTGTATATTTATCCATCCGGCTTGCGGTTGTAGGACCTGCTGAACCTATTGGTCTTCCTTCTCTTGCCGGTGACGGTCCCATATAATATATTACATTATTTCTTAAATCTATAGGTAGATTCTCGCCACTTTTTAAAGATTCATACATTCTTTTATGAGCTGCATCACGAGCTGTATATATTGTACCTGTTATGTAAACGTAATCTCCTGCTTTAAGATTCTTAATTTCTCCATCTATAAGTGGGGCTTTTATGTGTTTTTCCATCTTTTTTCCTTTCATTATTATAATTATATTTCTCTTGTAACATGCCTATTTACATGACAGCATGTATTGATTGCAACAGGAAGTCCCGCAATATGAGTCGGATATGTTTCTATATTTACTGCAAATGCCGTATTGCTTCCTCCAAGACCACCCGGACCTATTCCTAATCTATTAATTTCTTCTAACAATTCTTCTTCTAAATCTTTTACATAAGGTATTTCCGAATGTAAATTAACATTTCTTGTAAGAGCTTTTTTTGAAAGTATTGCGCATTTTTCAAAGTCTCCCCCTATTCCAACGCCCACTACCATTGGAGGACATGCATTAGGACCTGCGTCTTTTACTGCTGTCAATACTGCATTCTTTACTCCTTCTATTCCATCTGCCGGCTTTAACATAAATACACGACTCATATTTTCACTTCCAAATCCTTTTGGAGCAACTGTAATTGTAACTTTATTGCCGGAAACCATTTCATAATGAATAATTGCAGGAGTATTATCTTTAGTATTTTCTCTTATTAATGGATCCTTTACAACTGATTTTCTTAAATATCCATCTACATAACCTCTTCTTACACCTTCATTTATAGCATCTTCAATAAATCCACCGGTAAAATGAACTTCCTGACCAATTTTTATAAAGATAACTGCCATTCCTGTATCCTGGCAAATCGGAATCATATCTTCTTCTGCTATTTTAAGATTCTCATCAAGGGACTTTAGTACCTTTTTTCCAAGTTCACTTCTCTCACTTTCACATGCTATATTAAGACAGCCTTTCATATCTAGCGAGAGAAAATGATTAGCTTCTATACACATCTCTTTAATATTTTCTGTAATTACTGATATATCTATATCTCTCATTTAGACCTTTCCTTTCAATTAATTCTAAATGGCTGTACTTCCGCACAGCCATTTTTTCATTCTAAAACATTATGAATGAATTACTCAATTACATCATTATTTAAATCGTTATCTACATCACTATCTAAATCACTGTCTGCATCTTCGATGTCAGAAGACAAATTATTATCAATTAATTTAACTGTCTCTTCTTCTGCATCAGGAGACAAATCATCATCAATTAACTTGACTATCTCATCTTCTGTGTCTTTGGGATTGTCGCGTACCTTCGCAATTTTTGCAACCTTAATTTTCTCATCTTTATCAATATTTATTAATTTTACACCTGATGTATTTCTTCCAATTTCCGAAATGGTATTAACATGGAACTGTATAATTATTCCTTCATTTGTTATCATCATTATCTCACGGTCGTCATTAACCGCTTTAAATCCAATGACATAACCTGTTTTGTCATTAATTTTATAACATCTGACACCTTTACCACCACGTCTCTGAATTTTAAATTCATCTATTGATGTTCTCTTACCAAGTCCATTTTCTGAAACAATTAATAATGAATCACCCTGTGTATTCATCTGCATACCTACAACTTCATCACCGGGTTCAAGATTCATACCAATTACACCCATTGAAGTTCTGCCCGTTTTTCTAACATCATTTTCCCTAAATCTAATACACATACCATATTTTGTAACTATGAATATATCTCTCAGATTATCAGTAGTCTTTATTTCAATAAGTTCGTCATCTTCTTTAAGATTAATTGCCTGAAGACCTGTCTTTCTCATATGACTAAAATCAATCAATGGTGTCTTTTTAATAATTCCATTCTTTGTAGTCATAAATAAATATTTATTTTCACTGAATTCCTTAACAGGAATAACAGCTGATATCTTTTCTCCCGGCTGAAGCTGAATAAGATTAATTATTGCCGTTCCTCTTGCAGTTCTTCCTGCTTCAGGAATCTGATAAGCTTTTAATCTGTATGCTTTTCCCATATTTGTAAGGAACATTAGGTAATGATGAGTTGATGTCATAAGTAAATCAACTATGTAATCTTCATCTATTGTCTGCATTCCTTTTATACCCTTGCCTCCACGGTTCTGACTTCTGAAGTTATCAACAGTCATTCTCTTTATATAACCGAGATTAGTTCTGGCAATTACTGTATTTTCATTAGGAATCAGGTCTTCAATTGATATATCATCTTCATCATAACCAATCGAAGTTCTTCTGTCATCACCATATTTCTGTGAAATAATAAGAATTTCCTCTTTTATAACACCTAATAACTTCTTCTCATCTGCAAGAATTGCTCTTAATTGCTCTATTTTTATTTCTAATTCTTTTAACTCATTCTCAAGTTTTTCTCTTTCTAAACCTGTTAATGCTCTAAGACGCATATCAACAATAGCTTGTGCCTGTGCATCACTCAATGAGAATCTTTCCATTAAACCATCTTTTGCAATCTGAGTTGTTCTTGAACCTCTTATTATCTTAATAACTTCATCAATATTATCAAGAGCTATCATTAAGCCTTCTAAAATATGAGCTCTTTCTTCTGCTTTGTTCAAATCATATTTTGTTCTTCTAGTAACTACATCTTCCTGATGAATAAGATAATAATTAAGCATATCATATATAGTCAAAATTCTTGGCTCATTATTTACTAATGCTAACATAATTACACCAAATGTATCCTGTAACTGTGTATGCTTATATAAATGATTTAAGACAATATTCGGATTAACATCTCTTCTTAATTCAATTGCAATTCTCATACCATCTTTATCAGACTCATCACGTAAATCTGTAATACCATCAACCTTTTTTTCTTTAACAAGGTCTGCTATTTTTTCAATTAACTTTGCCTTATTAACCATATATGGCAATTCTGTTACAACAATTCTGTTTTTACCATTTTCCATTGGTTCAATATTAGTAACTGCACGAACCTTTATCTTACCACGTCCGGTTCTGTATGCTTCTTCTATGGTTCTTGTTCCTAATATTGTTGCTCCTGTTGGAAAATCAGGTCCTTTAACTATTTCAAGAATTTCATCAATACTTGTTTCTTTATCTTCAATTCTGTTATCAATAATTTTAACGACACCATTAACTATCTCTTTTAAATTATGAGGAGGTATATTTGTAGCCATACCAACGGCTATACCACTTGTACCGTTTACTAAAAGATTAGGATATCTTGAAGGCAATACAGTTGGTTCTTTCTCAGTCTCATCAAAGTTAGGAATGAACTCAACTGTATTTTTATTAATATCAGCAACCATCTCCATAGAAATCTTGCTAAGTCTTGCTTCAGTGTAACGCATAGCAGCTGCGCCATCTCCATCCACTGAACCAAAGTTACCATGTCCATCTACTAAAGGATATCTAGTTGACCATGGCTGTGCTAAATTAACTAATGCCCCATATATTGAACTGTCACCGTGTGGATGATATTTACCCATTGTATCACCTACGATACGGGCACATTTACGATGTGGCTTATCAGGACCGTTATTTAACTCTACCATTGAGAATAAAACTCTTCTCTGAACAGGTTTCAATCCGTCTCTTACATCTGGTAAAGCTCTTGCTGCAATAACGCTCATGGCATAATCAATATAAGATTTTTCCATAGTCTTTTTTAAATCGACCTCATGGATTTTATCAAATTCTTTTTCGTCCATTATATTATTATATATCAAGATTTGAAACATATTTTGCATTTGCTTCAATAAACTCTCTTCTTGGTTCTACCTGATCACCCATAAGAGTTGTAAAAGTTAAATCCATTTCAGACTGATTTTCCTCATCAATAGTAACTTTAAGTAAAATTCTTCTTTCCGGATCCATTGTTGTTTCCCAAAGCTGTTCTGCATCCATTTCTCCAAGACCTTTATAACGCTGTATTTTATTATTCTGATCTCTTCCTACCTCTTCAATGATAC
>CAZQRO010000115.1:0-5210 GCA_964595785.1 uncultured Eubacterium sp. | reverse complement strand
AATCTTCAGCACTACCTGCTGTATGTGGTCGTGTATGTCCACAGGAAAGCCAGTGTGAAGGTAAATGTATTCGTGGAATAAAAGGTGAACCGGTCTCAATTGGTAAACTTGAAAGATTTGTTGCGGACTGGTCAAGAGAAAATGGTGTTGAGCCGGAAGAGCCACAAGCAGCAAATGGCAAGAAGGTTGCGGTTATAGGTTCAGGTCCTTCAGGACTTACATGTGCCGGAGATTTGGCTAAATTAGGATATGATGTTACAATTTTTGAAGCACTCCATGAACCGGGCGGAGTTTTGGTATATGGTATTCCTGAATTCCGTTTACCAAAAGAATCAGTGGTTAAACATGAAATCGAAAATGTTAAGAAATTAGGCGTTAAGATAGAGACAAACGTAGTAATTGGTCAGGCAACCAAGATTGATGAATTACTTAATGAAGAAGGCTTTGATGCCGTATTTATCGGCTCTGGAGCAGGTCTTCCAAGATTCATGGGAATCTCCGGTGAAAGTGCTAATGGAGTATTCTCAGCAAATGAATATTTAACAAGAAGTAACCTTATGAAGGCATTCAGAGATGAATATGACACACCAATTGTAGCAGGTAAAAAAGTTGCAGTTGTAGGTGGAGGTAATGTTGCAATGGATGCAGCCAGAACTGCTTTAAGACTTGGCGCTGAGGTACATATTGTGTACAGAAGAAGTGAAGAAGAACTTCCAGCCAGAGTTGAAGAAGTGCATCATGCAAAAGAAGAAGGCGTTATATTCGATTTATTAACTAATCCTGTTGAAATCATTGAAGATGAAAAAGGATGGGTTAAAGGAATGAAATGTATCAGAATGGAACTTGGTGAACCTGATGCTTCAGGCAGAAGAAAACCTGTTGAGGTTGCCGGTTCAGAATTCGAACTTGAAGTAGATACAGTTATTATGTCACTTGGTACATCACCTAATCCATTGATTTCTTCGACGACAGTAGGTCTTGACACTGACAGAAGAAAGTGTATTGTTGCAGATGAATCAGGTAAAACTACAAAAGAAGGCGTGTATGCCGGTGGTGATGCCGTTACGGGTGCAGCAACAGTTATTCTTGCTATGGAAGCCGGTAAGGCAGGAGCAAAGGGAATTCACGAATTCTTATCAAACAACTAAATGATAATTGATATAAACTATTCAATGGAGCTGATTTTTCGGCTCCATTTTTTAAAATAGCTCTGGCATGGAGGTAAGAGTGAAAAATAAATTTTTCACCCAACAAGTTTTCGCTGCGCAAAACTTTCACCATTAGCTGCCTCCTAAAGAACAGTCGCAGCAAGAGGTGAAAAATGAAGAGAAGGTCAAGTATATTATTAATATTTATTCTTTCAGTTGTAATTATATTTACGGGATGTGGAATTAATAGTAATAAAACTGACAGAAATAACTTGGAAAATATAGTGTCATCTGAAAAAGTAAATACCTCGGAGGTTGAAACTACAACTAGAGAAGATGTAACAAAGAACGAACCAGAGTCAGAAACGGAAAAGACAAATAGTAATGTCTCTATTGTAATGGTAGGTGATGTACTGCTTCATACTCCGGTAAGTGACAGTGGATTGATGGAAGATGGAAGTTATAATTATGAGCATTTATTTGCAAATGTAAAGTCTGATATTGAAGCAGCAGATGTCGCACTGGTTAATCAGGAAGTAATTCTTGGCGGACGGGAATTAGGTTTATCAGGATACCCTGCATTTAACGGAGCTTATGAAGTAGGTGATGCCATTGTTAATGCAGGATTTGACGTGGTCTTGCAGGCTACTAATCATGCATTGGATAAGGGAAAAACAGGACTTATTAATTGTATGAAGTACTGGAAAATTACACACCCTGCTATTTCTGTTTTGGGAATAAATGAGTCAGAGGAAGCACAGAATAACATATTCATAAAAGAAGTAAATGGTATAAAAATTGCTGTTTTGAATTATACATATGGAACTAACGGAATTGCACTTCCTGCTGATATGCCATTTGCAGTTAATCTGCTTGACAGAGATAAAATAGCCGTTGATGTTGCGAATGCAAAGCAGTCGGCAGATTTTGTAATGGTATGTCCGCATTGGGGAACGGAATATACTAATATGGAAACTAATGAGCAGGAGAAATGGGCATATTATTTTGCAGAACTGGGAGTGGACTTGGTGATAGGAACACATCCTCACGTAATAGAACCTGTAAAATGGATAGAATCATCAACTGGACATAAAACGCTGGTATATTATTCAATTGGAAATTTCATAAATGCCACAAGTGAGTATGGCCCTGGAGTTGCAGCAAGAATGGTGGGAGCAATGGCTAAAGTTAATATTGAAAAATCACCGGACGGAAATGTATCAATTAAAGATTATGCCGCTATTCCGCTTGTTACACAGATGATTACAGGCAGAGGAAAAATCACTACATATAAATTAAGCGACTATTCCGAAGAATTAGCCGCTCAAAATGAAATATTAGAAAGAGATTCTTTATTCTCTTATGAATATTGTAAAGCTTTATGCAATGATGTGTTTGGTAATGTAAAACATTAAATTTCAGAATATGCAGTCTGTTTATTCAAAGAAATTCTGATATAACTGTTCTATAAGCATATCAAGATAGGCTTCATCAAGTTCGCCAAATTTATCAGTGATAATTGTTTTAATAAATTCTTCACGTTCAAAATACATACCGGCTTCATCAGAAGAACTTACCTGTTCATCGATGGAGCCTTTTGTATAATTATCTTTAACATAATTAAGAACTGATTCAGTAAAATCTTCTTCTGTCTGAATTTCGTTTTTGATTTTTTTAGCGCCCGCATATGATACAATTCCGCCAATTAAGAAAACGTTTAGAAGTACACCCATAACTGTGTAGAAAAGTATTCCTGATAAACCTTCAAATGCAAAATGCAGCGGCAGTAAATCAAGAGCATTGAGAACTAATAGAATATCTCCTGCAATTCCCACTATAATTAGTGAAAGGGAAGATGAGTGTAAATCGCTATATTTAGTTGATTTTGAAATATATTGTTTACCGGAATTTGATATAAGATTTACTTCTGATTCTTCATCTGATAAAATGTCTGGTACGCTTTCAGCATTTTCTAAAACATCAGATGTATTAGCATTATTTTCTAATTCGTCTACAAGTTCGCACTCGCAGTCTGGGCAGATAGTTATTCCATCTACATATTTATATCTGCATTTTGGACAATATGGCATTTTAACCTCATTTCTGTATCGCTTAATTATAATAAATATTTGTTTAACTTAGGACAACTATATATGTAAAGGTTTATGGGAGCGATACGGACACAAACCTGATGTATATCCATATATCTGATTGCTATTTGTGATATGGCTCGTTACTAATAATTCGGTATGAGCGGTAAATCTGCTCTAATAAAATAACCCGCATTAACTGGTGCGGAAAAGTCATTTTCGAAAAGCTGAGTTTGTAATCTGCACGGGCTGAGACACTTGAAGAAAGGCCAAGAGAACCTCCTATTATAAAAGTAATATGGCTTGTGCCTGCAATACCAAGAGAATCTATCTTAGAGGCAAGAACTTCAGAAGTAATCATTTGTCCGAGGATTTCAAGAGTAATGACATAAGAATCTTCACTGATGTTTTTAAGAATCCGTTCACCTTCTTTATCTTTTATCTGACAGTTCAATGTTTCTGATGCATTCTCAATGGTTTTTTCATCATTAACCTGTATAATCTCTAATTTACAATATCTAGAAAGTCTTTTAGAGTATTCGGCAATTGCATCTGCTAAATATTTTTCTTTGATTTTTCCAACACATATAATTGATATTTTCAAAATTATCCTCCATGCCGGTGCATTAATATTGAATATTTTATAATTTTACTATGATTTGAACAAAAACACAAGAATAGTATGTCGGATTTATTTATTTCAAGTATTATTGCTTTATTTATTTCAATGTGATACATTATTAACATAAATTATGTGAGAAATACAAAAAATGCTCTGATATGGAGGAAGTTATGCAGAAGAACAGCAAAGAATCAAAATCAATATGTGGTTATTCAAAGAAATGTGGCGGATGCAAGTATATTGATATGGAATATAAGGAACAGCTAAAATTAAAGCAAAAAAGGATAGAAAAACTTTTAGGAAAACATTGCGAGGTAAAACCAATTCTTGGTATGTCTGACCCGTTTCATTATAGAAATAAAGTGAATGCAACATTTAGCAGAACTAAGAGAGGTGAAATTATATCTGGAATATATGAGGCTGGTTCGCACAGAGTCATTAATATTGAAAAATGTATGATAGAAAATGAGAAGGCAGATGAAATAATCCAGAGTATTAAAGGTTTGCTTAAATCATTTAAGATAAAGACTTATGATGAAGACACACAGTATGGTCTATTGCGTCATGTGCTTGTAAGAACAGGGCATGTAACAGGACAGTTTATGGTTATTCTTGTTCTTAGTTCACCGGTAATGCCATCTAAAAATAATTTTGTTAAGGCTCTTAGAAAAATACATCCTGAGATTTCTACGGTGGTAATTAATGTTAATGATAAGAAGACAAGTATGGTACTGGGAAAGAGAGACATAGTTTTATATGGTAAGGGTTATATTGAGGATGAATTGTGTGGCATTAAATATAGGATTTCCCCACATTCATTTTATCAGATTAATCCGGTTCAGACTGAAAAATTATATAAAAAGGCAATTAATCTTGCAGGGTTAACGGGCAGTGAAATGGTTATTGATGCATACTGTGGAATTGGAACTATTGGAATGACTGCCAGCAAAACGGCTAAGGAAATAATAGGTGTGGAACTTAATTCTGATGCGGTGCGTGATGCTGTTAATAATGCAAAAGGAAACGAAATTAGAAATGTGAGATTCATATGTGATGATGCCGGCAAATTTATGATAAAAATGGCACAAGAGGGAGTAAAAGCAGATGTTGTATTCATGGACCCGCCAAGAAGCGGAAGTGATGAAGTGTTCTTATCTTCTCTTGTAAAGTTATCACCTGAAAGAATTGTATATATTTCATGTAATCCTGAGACATTAGAAAGGGATTTATGTTACCTTGAGAAGAATGGATATAAAGCAGAGGTGGCTTATCCGGTGGATATGTTTGCAATGACGGAACATGTGGAGACCATAGTTGCACTACATCGGATCAATTCGTAAGAATCCTTGA
>CAZQRO010000114.1:0-5363 GCA_964595785.1 uncultured Eubacterium sp. | reverse complement strand
AATCTTCATGTATACCTGTACCAAATGCAGTAATCATTGCTTTTATTTCTGCATTTCCAAGTATTCTGTCAAGTCTTGCTTTTTCAACATTTAAAATTTTACCACGAAGTGGAAGTATTGCCTGCGTTGCTCTTGAACGTGCTGTTTTTGCTGAACCACCAGCTGAATCTCCTTCGACTATATATATTTCACAGTTTTCAGGATTCTTATCTGAACAGTCTGCAAGTTTCCCCGGAAGACTTGCACTTTCAAGTGCTGTTTTTCTTCTGGCTAAGTCTCTGGCTTTTCTTGCGGCTGCTCTCGCCCTCTGCGCAAGAATTGATTTTTCACATATTAATTTCGCCACATTTGGATTCTGCTCTAAATAATAAGTCAGTTTTTCAGAAACAACTGCATCTACTGCACCTCTTGCTTCTGTATTGCCTAACTTCTGTTTTGTCTGTCCTTCAAACTGTGGGTCTTCAATTTTAACACTTACTATAACTGTTAGACCTTCTCTTATATCATCACCTGTAAGGTTTTGTTCCGAATCCTTAAGAAGTTTGTTATTTCTTGCATAATCATTAAATGTTTTAGTTACGGCTCTTTTAAATCCTTCAATATGAGTTCCGCCTTCCGGTGTATTAATGTTATTAACAAAACCATAGGCATTCTCTGTATATGAATCGTTATGTTGTAATGCAACTTCAACTAAAACATTATTAACCATTCCATCACAATAAATAATATCATGATATAAAGGTTGTTTTCCTTTGTTTAAATACTGAACAAATTCTTTAATTCCACCTTCATAATGGAATATTTTTTCTTTCTTTTCTTCTCTGTCATCTCTTAAAATAATTTTAAGATTCTTTGTTAAAAATGCCATTTCTCGAAGTCTTATTTTTAACACTTCATAGTCATAAACTGTTTCTTCAAAAATCTCTTTATCCGGTAAAAATGTAACTTCCGTACCTTTCTTGTCCTCTTCACAATCACCTGTAATTGTCAATGGTCCTGTTGAATGTCCTCTTTCATATCTCTGTTTATGTATTTTTCCATCTCTATAAACAGTAACTTCAAGCCATTCACTCAGAGCATTCACTACAGATGCTCCGACTCCATGAAGACCACCGGATACTTTATATCCTCCGCCGCCAAATTTACCTCCTGCATGAAGAATTGTAAAAACTACCTCAACTGCCGGAAGACCGGCTTTATGATTTATTCCTGTTGGAATACCTCTTCCATTATCTTTTACGGTTATTGAATTATCTTCATTTATCTGTACACTTATTTCTGTACAATATCCTGCAAGAGCCTCATCTACTGAATTATCTACTATCTCATACACGAGATGATGAAGTCCCCTTGATGATGTACTTCCGATATACATTCCTGGTCTTTTTCTTACTGCTTCAAGACCTTCTAATATCTGTATCTGGTCTGCTCCATACTGGTTGTCTGCATTACTGTTATTACTCATTACTTCTCCTTTCCTAACTCATATAAGCTAGCTGCTCCATTAATTATCTTATAAATTCTGTTAACATTAATTCTGTTTTCTATAAATTCGTCTAACCCAGTACATGTTACAATAGTCTGAATTTCATCAAGGCTGTCTAATAATTGATTTTGCCTGTTACTGTCTAATTCTGACATTACATCATCAAGTAACAAAATAGGAGTATCATTAATTATCTTTTTCACCAATTCTATCTCCGATAATTTAAGAGAAAGAGCTGCTGTTCTTTTCTGTCCTTGACTTCCGAATTTTCTTATATCCATATCTTTTATATAAAAACCTAAATCATCCCTGTGTGGTCCGACAGTTGTTGTCTTAAGTTTAATATCTTTTTCTCTGCTGTTTGAAATCTCTTTTAAAATATTTGTTTCATTAATGTTTGGCTCATATTTTAATACAAGATTTTCTCTTCCACCAGATAACTTATTATGTATTCCATTTATAATCTCATTTATCTGATATATAAATTCTTCCCTTCTTTTAATGATTTTATTACCATAATCTGCTAATTGCATATCCCATATATCTAAAGTATCGTAAAGACTTTTATCATAATTGTAATATATATCTTTAAGAAGTCTGTTTCTCTGATTAACTATTTTATTATAATTAACAATATTATGAACATAGAACTTATCAATCTGACAAATTTCCATATCCATAAATTTTCTTCTTTCTGAAGGACCATTTCTAATTATTGCCAAGTCTTCCGGTGAAAAAAATATAACATTTACAATTCCAAAGAGCTCACTTGCTTTTTTTATCGGTATACCATTGATTGCAATACCCTTTGATTTTGATTTTTTTAAATGAATATCTATTCTGTATGGTACATCTTTCTTTTTTATTATTAATTTTATATGTGATTCATTATTTCCTAACCTTATAATTTCATTGTCTTTGCTTCCACGATGAGACTTAGTAGTGCTGCACATATATAAAGACTCTAACACATTAGTTTTACCCTGTGCATTATCTCCATACAATATGTTAGTTCCATTAGCGAATTCCATATATAAATTTTCATAATTTCTATAATTTTCCAAATCGACAGATTCTATTATCATTCAATTACCCAACTATTTCAATTTCTTCACCTTTATAACTAACTGTATCTCCAACTCTTAACTTCTTGCCACGCTGAACTTCAACTTGTCCATTTACTTTTACTTCACCGTTAATAATTACTATTTTAGCTTCGATACCTGAATCTACAAGTCCGGCTGCTTTAAGAGCCTGACCTAATTTAATATATTCTTCATTTAGATTTATTGTATACATTCTTTTAACACTTTCTTTTATTATTTAATTTAAATATTACATAACTTACATTAGTTACCGGTAACATTAAAATTAACAGGAAGAACAAGATAAATATAATCTTCAGTTTCATTCTTAATAAAGCATGGAGCCTTTGCATTAAGAAGATAAATAGTTATCTCTTCGTCATCAATAACTCTTAATGCATCAATTAAAAATCTTGGATTAAATCCAATCATTATGTCCTTACCCTCTTTTGTTATCGTTATATTCTCATCCATTGAACCTATTACTGAATTAATCTTTAACTCTAGTTCTCCATCCTGGATTGTAATTATAATAGGCTTTTTATCTCCTTCTTTGATGAGAAGTGTTGCTCTGTCAATACAATCTAAAAATTCTTTTTTATTAATACTTATCTTCGTCTCATAATCAGATGATAACATCTGATTAATTTTAAAATATTCTCCTTCTATAAGTCTTGACACCACTACCGTATTGTCAAATTCAAATACAATATGATTCATTGTAAAGAATATTCTGACTTCGTCATCATTACCGCCACTTAATATTTTACATATTTCAGTAAGTGTTTTTCCAGGTACGATTGCATTTATCTTATCAAAAGAATCTTTAAGTTCAGTTTTTCTTATAGATATTCTATGACCATCTAATGATACCACCTTAAGTTCATTACCATTAACCTCAAATAATTCACCCGTCATAACTTTGTTATTATCATTGTCTGCTATTGAGAAAATAGTCTGTCTGATAATTTCTTTTAAAGTAAATTGTGAAAGGTATATGAATTTATCCTTTTCAATCATTGGAAGGTAAGAAAAATCCTCACCTGATTTACCCGGAATATTAAATTTTGCTTTCTCACAGGTAATCAACATCTGAAAATTATTATCTGTTGTAATAGTAATCTCATTATCAGGAAGTTTTCTGACTATTTCAGAAAATATCTTAGCATCAATAGCTATTTTACCCTTTTCAATTATTTCTCCTTCTACTAATGTTTCAATTCCAAGTTCCATATCATTAGCCGTAAATTTTATCTCGTTAGTTGTAGCATCGATTAATATACATTCAAGAATAGACATTGTAGTCTTAGAAGGTACTGCTTTTGAAACGATACTTACTGCATTTGTTAAATTAGATTTTTTGAAAACTAATTTCATTGTGAATATCTCCTTTCGGGCGTTATGCCCATGAATAAATACATTATTTAATTTATTAGTCTTAGTAATAAGGGGTGTGAATTTGTTGAAAAGTATTCTAAAGCCTTTAAATATGCATATCACAGAATCTAACAACTATGTTTTTTTAATGTTAATCGGTATGGTATAAGTCGATATTTATCAACATTTGCAAAATTCTTAAAAAACATCAGAAATTTTAATCAACAGGCAATTCACATGTTTATTAACGTTACAAACCCAATAATGTGTATAAATTAGTTAGGCATTAACTTCTTTTTAAGGACTTCAACTGTATTTTTAATCTGTTCATTAGTATTGATTTCAGAAGCAATTTTATCATATCCGTGTATAACAGTTGTGTGATCTCTTTTACCAAGAAGTGAACCAATAGATGAAAGAGATTCATCAGTTAAGGTACGGCATAAATACATAGCAATCTGTCTTGGTGTTACAATGTTCTGGCTTTTTTTCTTAGATGCTAAATCATTTTGTGAAATGTTAAAATGTTCTGAAACTATCTGAATAATTAAAGGACATGTAATTTCATTTACAATATTAGGTGAAATTGAATCCTTAAGAACATCTTTAGCAAGTTCAATATCCATCTTAAGTGGTGAAATTTTTGAATAAGCAACTACTTTAGTTAATGCACCTTCAAGTTCACGAATATTGGATATAATATTTGTTGCTATGTATTGAAGTATTTCATTATCAATATCATAATCTTCAAGTTCAGCCTTTTTCTGTAGAATAGCCATTCTTGTCTCATATTCAGGAGAAGAAATATCTACTGAAAGTCCCCATTCGAAACGGGAACGTAATCTTTCTTCTAAGGTAGTCATTTCCTTAGGAGGTTTATCAGAAGATATTACTATCTGTTTCTTTGCTTCATAAAGAGTATTAAATGTATGGAAGAATTCTTCCTGACAGCGCTCTTTTCCTATAATGAACTGAATATCATCTATTAAAAGAACATCGATATTTCTATATTTGTTACGGAATTCCATAACGGCATTCTGATTTTCATTTCTAATTACATTAATAAGTTCATTTGTAAATGTTTCGCTGGTAACATAAAGGACTTTGGAATTAGTATTGTGTTCTAATATATAGTGTGCAATAGAATGCATTAAATGAGTCTTACCAAGTCCGACTCCTCCATATAAGAATAGTGGATTACATATTTCCGCAGGTGCTTCAGCAACTTTGAGAGCATAAGCCTGAGCAAAATTATTACTTCCACCAACGACGAATGTATCAAATGTATATCTTGGATTCAAATGTGCTTCAGCAATTCTTGCCTTTAAATTTGAATCAGCAACGGAATCATGAGTTTCAACTTTATTATCGGTTGAATAGTTATCAATATCATTAGGTGAAATAAATATTATTTC
>CAZQRO010000113.1:0-5426 GCA_964595785.1 uncultured Eubacterium sp. | reverse complement strand
ATTTTAGTATCTATCATTTCCTAAATCCTCCTTTCTGACAACACACAATACCCTAAAAGACAGAGGATATCCATTCACAGATAGTACCAAATAGAAGAAGGAAAAACGGGGAAATTAAACAAATCCATTTTCTTATTATATTTATTATGGTTATACTTAAGGACTTCCCCAAAAATAAAATCTAATAAAACCAACTGTACCCATAACCATTGCCGAAGGCATAACATGTAGGTGAACGATTACTCTGAATCGATTCAGAATTCCGTAGAGGAATTAATAGGTTAAGGCGAAATTTGCCCCTTGGGTATACGAAAGAAAACTTGATATTTATTTCTAATAGAATGATTTATACGCACTTTTTGTAACAAAAAAATTTGTTATGAAAGGTGCGCGTTTTTATGCGAATAAAAAAAGTGAACTCAGATGCCATTAAACTATACGAGACCAGCCAAGTAAAATTGAAAACAGCTGGAGAACACAAAAGCATTGTAAACAATGCTTAGAAGTCCAGTTTATGGCTGGAAATAATAATCGATGTCCTATACAGAATATTTCCAAGGATAAATATCTTGATAAAGAAACTGGTGAGATTAAAGAGAGAAAGAAATCTGATAATCGTTATCAGACACCGAAGAGTGTGCGTAAGAGTATTAACAGATTGATGGATGTAATTAAGTGTAATGCTATCGAACCAAGCCATTGCAAGTGGCTGACCCTGACCTATAGTGATGCGATGACAGACCATAAAAAGGTCTATGAAGACGGAAAGATGTTTTTACGTAGATTACAAAAGTATCTGGATAACAATGAGAAAATCTTTGATAGCCAGAATATGGTTAAAATTTTGTACTTAGGTGTATGAAAAGAATTGTCTGACATTTTATTTTGTCAGCTCGTAAATAAATACTTAACTTTATTAACTTCACTTGAGTTTCTCAAAATAAGTGGTGCTTGATAAGGAGAATTACTTTGCAATTCTTTTTAAATATCCACGGGTGTCGGACACTTTTTAACATAAAAAAGTGTTGCAAATAGATTTAAGTTAAATCCAAGCTAACTTCAATAGCAGAAAAAGTTTACTTAAATCGCAGAATGTGTTATATTAATCTTAGCATATTTTGCGATTTTGTTATTTATATAGAAGAAAAGTGGTGAGAGTTCATGGATATGAAGATTAGTGAAGTTCTTACAACAACACCTGTGGAACAAAAAAATCAGGTACAGGAATCAGATGGAACTTTTAAGTTTGTTCTTGCCAGTAATATTGAAGAAGCCGGATTTCAGGAGCAAGTGGTAGCACTTATGAATGAGATTTCGGAACAGGGCAAGAAACTGTCGAAGCACACAGATGTAAAAGATATGAGAAGATATCGTCAGCTTATTAAGGATTTCATTAATGAAGTAGTATATCGTTCCCATGAATTCTCAAGAGAGAATTTTCTTGATAAACGTGGACGCCACCGTGTATACGGAATAGTGAGATTAGTAGACGAGAATCTGGATAAATTAGCGGAAGAACTTCTAAAGGATGAGAAAGATAATCTGAAAATTCTTAATCTGGTGGGAGAGATTCGCGGACTTTTGTTAGACATAATAACATAATACAGAGTCAGAATGTAATATGATTTGTATTTGCATTAAATCATATAATTTTTGAATATATAATA
The DNA here is from genome assembly GCA_964595785.1 of uncultured Eubacterium sp. GTDB lineage: Bacteria > Bacillota > Clostridia > Lachnospirales > Lachnospiraceae > Bovifimicola. Next base: position 3,759 of record CAZQRO010000113.1, on the reverse strand, counting down.
AAGCAGAGATATAGGGTGAAAGGAGTGGTTGTTATGGCAGGTCTTGATGACATTTTAGGAAATGAACACATTGTTTCACACTTTAAGAAGGCGATAGAGAACGACAAGATTTCACATGCGTATATTATAAATGGCGAAAAGGGCATGGGGAAAAGAACTGTTGCGAAAGCATTTGCAATGACGCTTTTATGTGAGGAAAAAGCTGCATTGCCATGTATGAAATGCCATTCCTGCATACAGGCAATGACGGATAATAATCCGGACTTGATTACAATAACTCCGGACAAACCGACTACTTTGTCTATAGACCATATAAGACAGACCTTGGTAAATGATATAGACTTGAAACCATACAGCAACAGTCATAAAGTGTATATTGTTGAGAATGCTGACCTTATGAATAATGCTGCGCAGAATGCTATTCTTAAGACAATCGAGGAACCTCCGGAATATGCGGTTATTCTGCTTCTTACCGGTAATGCGGGAAGTCTGCTTCAGACTGTATTGTCAAGGTGTGTTAAGCTAGATATGCAGCCGCTTAAAAAGGAAGTAGTGAAGAAATATCTTATGGAAAAAGAACATGTAGTAGATTATCAGGCAGATGTGGCAGTATCATTTGCGGGAGGCAACCTTGGTAAAGCTAAGGAACTTTCAACATCACAGGATTTTGCAGGAATGTTAGATGAAGTAGTGCAGTTGTTAAGGTATATTAAGGATATGCAGGCATATGAAGTGGCAGCAGCGGTAAAAAGGGCAACTGACTATAAATTCAGATTCTCAGATTACATTGATTTGATGATTCTGTGGTTCAGGGATGTGCTTGTTTATAAGGCTTCCGTGGATGTGAATCAATTAATATTTAAAAATGAAATAAAAACTATAAAAGAGCATGCGGCAAAGTCCTCATATAATGGCATTGAGAAGATTCTTGAAGCTATGGACAAGGCTAAGGTAAGACTTAAGGCTAATGTTAATTTCGACATAGCAATTGAGATGATGTTCTTAACTATAAGAGATAACATTTAGTTATTCAAGTAAAATTTGCATAACATGATGATAATATATTTTAGTATTGATAGTGAAACATAGAGCAGCAGGAAAGACAGTTTATTAAGAAGATTATTATTAGATTATTATTATATAGAAGAAATGGAGAAAAACAGGTAATGGTTAAAGTTATTGGTGTAAGATTCAGGAAAACCGGAAAGATATATTTTTTTGCACCAGGTGCATTAGATATTGAAAAGGGTCAGTATGTAATAGTAGAGACAGCAAGAGGCGTGGAATATGGTTCGGTTGTACTTGGAATAAGAGAAGTGGCAGATGATGAGATTACCCAGCCACTTAAAAATGTCATAAGAATTGCCACGGAGGAAGATGACAGAAAAGAAGAAGAAAATAGGGAAAAAGAGAAAAATGCATTTAAGGTGTGTTTAGAGAAAATCACAAAACATGGTCTTGAAATGAAACTTATAGATGCAGAATATACATTTGATAATAATAAAGTGTTATTTTACTTTACGGCAGAAGGAAGAATTGATTTTAGAGAGTTAGTTAAAGACTTAGCGGCGGTGTTTAAGACGAGAATTGAACTAAGGCAGATTGGTGTAAGAGATGAGACAAAGGTAAGAGGCGGATACAGCATATGTGGACGTCCTCTTTGCTGCAGCACTTATCTTACGGATTTTGTTCCTGTGTCTATCAAGATGGCGAAAGAACAGAATCTATCACTTAATCCGACTAAGATTTCAGGTGTGTGCGGAAGGCTTATGTGCTGCCTTAAGAATGAGGAAGAGACATATGAGGAACTTAACAGCAGGCTTCCTTTAATCGGAGATACGGTTACAACTGTAGACGGTCTTAAGGGGGAAGTGCAGAATGTAAGTGTACTGCGCCAGAATGTAAAGGTATTAGTAGAAGTAAATGATGAAAAAGAAATAAGAGATTATAAAGTTGCTGAACTTAAGTTTAAGCACAGACGCAGACGTGATTCTGATAATATTAATGATGAAGAACTTAAGGCATTAGAGGCATTAGAGCGTAAGGAAGGAAAATCTAAGATAGATGACTAGTATTTTGTTAGAAGGAGAAAGGTTTGACGACTTAGAAAGAAATGGTTACAAGATTATCCAGCACAAGGACAAGTTCTGTTTTGGAATGGATGCAGTACTTCTATCCTCGTTTGCAAATGTACTAGAGGAGGAAAATGCCATTGATTTAGGAACCGGTACCGGAATTATTCCAATACTTTTAGAAGCCAAGACTGAAGGAAAGCATTTTGTGGGTCTGGAAATTCAAAGAGAAAGTGCAGACATGGCAAGAAGAAGTGTTGAATTTAATCATTTAGAAGACAAAATAGACATCATAGTGGGAGACATTAAAGAAGCTTCTTTGAATTTTAAGAAAGCTTCTTTTGATGTGGTGACATCTAATCCGCCATATATGAATGACAACCACGGAATTAAGAATCCTGATTTGCCAAAAGCAATTGCCAGACATGAAATATTATGTACTCTTGATGATGTTGTAAGAGAAGCTTCATTGTTACTCAGACCGGGTGGAAGATTTTATATGGTACATAGGCCGCACCGCCTGACAGAATTGATTATGACGTTGAAACAATATAAATTAGAGCCGAAGAGAATTAAGTTTGTTCACCCATTTGCAGATAAAGAAGCAAATATGGTACTTATTGAGGCGGTCAGAGGCGGCAGGAGTATGATAAAAGTAGAAAAACCGCTGATTGTATACAAAGAGCAGGGTATTTATACAGATGAGATATACAGCATATATGGATTTTGACACAGTATTATGGCACAGGAAAATTTATTGTAAAATGTCAGGAATGGAGACTATATGAGTGGAAAATTATTTTTATGTGCAACACCAATAGGTAATTTAGAAGATATAACTTTAAGAGTGTTAAAAACACTTAAGGAAGTGGATTTGATAGCGGCAGAAGATACCAGACACAGCATAAAACTGTTAAATCATTTTGAAATACAGACTCCGATGACCAGTTATCATGAGTATAATAAAGTAGATAAGGCTAGATATCTTGTAACACTTATGCAGGAGGGCAAAAATATTGCTGTCATAACAGATGCGGGTACTCCCGGTATATCGGATCCGGGTGAGGAGTTAGTAAGGCAGTGTTTTGAGGCAGGAATAGAAGTTTCATCACTTCCTGGTCCGGCAGCGTGTATAACTGCACTTACTATGTCGGGGCTTAAGACTAGAAGATTTGCATTTGAAGCATTTTTACCAAGTGATAAGAAAGATAGGCAGCAGGTATTAGAGGAATTAAAGGCAGAGTCGAGAACTATGATTATATATGAAGCCCCTCATCATCTGGTGGGTACTCTTAAGGAGTTAGAAGAAGTGCTTGGAGACAGGAAAATTGCAGAATGCAGAGAACTTACGAAGAAATTCGAAGAAGCACACCAATCCACCATAAGCAGTCTGATAGACGAATATGAGACAAAAGAACCGCGTGGAGAATATGTTCTTGTAATTGAGGGAAAGAGTTTTGAGGAAAAGAATGCCGAGAAACAGAAGAGTTGGGAAACTTTATCGATAAAAGAACATATGCAGTATTATCTTGACCGTGGAATCGATAATAAAGAGGCGATGAAGAAAGTAGCGAAAGACAGGGGTGTCAGCAAAAGGGACATATATAAAGAATGTGTAAATGTTCGGGAATAAGCAGTTACAAGTTTATTTGCGTATTTATTTAATCAATGTTATAATGTAACTTAT
>CAZQRO010000112.1:0-5427 GCA_964595785.1 uncultured Eubacterium sp. | reverse complement strand
TACTTAAGGTTAATGGCTATATGACAATAGGAACTCCGGCACATTTTATAATGATATTGGTATTTTTCTTAGTGGCACAGGTTCTTGCAAAATGGCTTTATGATGTAATTGATTATATATTTGGGTTAATATCCTTCTATACAATGGCATCTTTTGGATTATTCCAGATAAAAGATACGGTGATTAACTTTTTGTCGGGTACATTAATTCCTATTGCATTCTTTCCGGAATGGGCAGGAAAAATAGTTAATTATCTTCCATTCGTTGGTATGGCGCAGAACCCGACTATGATTTACCTCGGCAGAACAAATGTAAATGAAGCGTTAATTGCTATTTTAATGCAGGTATTATGGATAGCGGCTTTGGAAATATTTGCTCATTTTTTCTACCAAAAAGCCATTAAGATTGTAATTATCCAAGGAGGTTGAGTGAGATATGACAAGATACATAAAATTATATTCAGTATATTTACAAAGAGCCATTAAGAGCCGTCTTGAATACAAGAAGGATGCAGTTGTGGGAATGTTTTCTTTCCTTATTACAAATACGCTGCAGTTCTTATCATTGATGTTCATAGTACGCAGTATTCCAAACCTTAATGGCTGGACAATGTATGAATTAGGATTCCTATACGGATTCTCTATGATGCCAAGGGCAATCGACCATTTACTTACGGATTCCCTCTGGTATGTGGGGCACTGGTATGTTAAAAATGGAGTAATGGACAGATTTCTTATAAGACCTGTCAATTCATTATTTCAGGTAATAGCAGAGATATTTCAACCGGAAGCGCTGGGTGAAGTAATAATGGGACTGGCATTACTGATAGTGTGCGGAACTAAGATTCATCTTCAGTGGACATTTGGAAATGTAATAGTCATACTGGTTGCAACGGTGTTTGGAGCAGTAGTATTTACGGCACTTAAGCTTATCACCTGTTCAATTGCTTTCTGGACAAAGAGAAGCGGACACTTGATGTCAATGGTATACAACTTCGCTGATTTTGCAAAATATCCAATTCAGATATATCATCCGGTAATTAAGTTCATTATGACATTTATAATTCCGTTTGGACTTGTAATATCCATGCCGGCAGGAGCCTTTATAAAGGCACTATACAATCCGTGGTTTGTAAGCATGGGAATAATTGCAGCGGCAGCAGTCACATTCTCGATTGGCGTGTTTGTATGGAATCAGGGACTTAAGAATTATGAGAGTTCAGGAAATTAAAAATATCTCATCACTAAAAAGTTATTTGGTGATGAGATGTTTTTATTTTTAAGATTGATTGAGGTTATAAAGTGTGATATTATTGCGTTAGTTTGAATGGTTTTAAGAATATGTATATGATGAATAATATCGTAATTATATATATTTGCCCCAACATCATATAATTAGAAGTGAAATGGAGACAGTATGGTTTATAATAATGTATTAGAAGCAATAGGTCATACACCTATGATTAAATTGAATGAAATGAACGACGAAAATAGTGCAGAAGTATTGGTTAAATTCGAAGGTTTGAATGTAGGCGGTTCTATTAAGACTAGGACAGCTTACAATATGATTACAGAAGCAGAGAAACAGGGGATTATACATAAAGATACCATAATTGTGGAGCCGACAAGTGGTAATCAGGGAATTGGTCTTGCACTGATTGGTGCAGTTAAAGGATATAAGACGATTATAATAATGCCTGATTCAGTCAGTGAAGAGAGAAGAAAACTTGTTAAGCATTATGGAGCAGAAGTAATTCTTATACATGATGCAGGGAATATTGGTGACTGCATAGATGAGTGTCTTCAGACTGCATTAAAGATGGCGGCAGAAGATAAGAATGTATTTGTACCGCAGCAATTTGAGAATCCTGCTAATCCTATGGTTCACAGACACCATACGGCACTTGAGATTCTTGAACAGGTGGCAGGCAATATTGATAGATTTTGTTCGGGAATAGGCACAGGGGGTACCATAACAGGAATAGGAGAGGTTCTAAAGGCACAGAATCCGAATATTACTATTTGGGCAGTTGAACCAGAGAATGCAGCCATACTTGCAGGTGGAAATATTGGTACACATTTGCAGATGGGAATAGGAGACGGTGTCATACCGGCAATTCTTAATCAGAAGATATATGATGATATCTGTGTAATTACAGATGAAGAGGCAATACAGACAGCGAAGGATTTAGCATGTAAAGAGGGCTTAATGTGCGGAATTTCAAGCGGAACAAATGTATGTGCCGCTCTTAAGATGGCGAAGGTTCTAGGAAAAGGCAAGACAGTTGTCACAGTATTGCCTGATACGGCGGAGAGATATTTTTCAACACCGCTTTTTGAAAATTAGTTATGATGATATTGAGGTCTATATGATGATATTGAGGTCTAATAGTATAAATATATATTTAACCTCGGAATCTTATGATACAGGTAAATTATAATATGAAGTAAAAAACTTTGGCGTGGAGGTACAAAATGGAATTTGGAAAAGGATACTGGAAGACTTTTGGGGCAGGAGTTGAAAGAGAATGGGTAATTACCAACGGAATCGGCGGCTATTGCGGAAGTACGATTATTAATGCGAGTGCCAGAATGCACCATGCGTATCTGGTGGCAAGTCTTCATGCACCGGTAGAACGTTATGCTGTTTTAAATAAGATTGACGAAGAAATTATAATTGGGGATAAAACATATTCATTTGCCACAAATGGACGTCCGGGTGGCTGGAATGATGAAGGCCAGAAATATCTTCAGAGATTTGTATATGATGAGTTACCACATTTTACATATCAGGCAGAAGGTACATTTATTACGAAGACACTCTGTTTTGAATGGGAGAAGAACACCATAGCCGTTGGATATGATATTATGAACGGACCAAAGGCAGCAACCTATGAGATAACACCATTTTTTACATATAGAGACCATAATCAGAGAGCTGAGAAGTCAGACCTTAAATTTAATATGGATTTTGTGGATAAGAAGACATTGGAATTAGTACCTAAGAAGAATAAGAAAATCTCTGTCAAATTCTATGTGAGCAATGGTAAATTTGTTGAAAATGAAGAAAAATATGACCATGATATGGAACTTCAGACGGAGATTAATACAGGCGGAGAACCGATTAATAACAGTTTTACACCGTATAAAGCTGTGGTGAAATTAGCACCTTTCGAACATAAGAAAGTATCAGTTATATGCACAATTGAAAATAAATTTGAAAAAGATGCATTTAAGATAATTGAAAAGGGTACTGAGAGAATTAGAAAATTAAAGGAAAATGCCGGATATACGGACGAGTTTGCCAATTCACTGGTGCAGGCAGCGGACCAGTTTATAGTACAGAGAGAATCCACGGGAAACAAGACTATAATGGCAGGATACCCATGGTTTACGGACTGGGGAAGAGATACCATGATTGCATTGCAGGGATTGACACTTTCCACGAAGCGCTTTGAAGATGCAAGAGGGATTCTTAAGTCATTTGCAATGTATGTGAATAAGGGACTTGTACCAAATATGTTTCCTGATGAAGGTCTGAAACCATTGTACAATACGGCAGATGCATCAATGTGGTATTTCTATTCAGTGGACAAGTATTTAGAGTATACAGGCAGCGATGAGGATTACGCATTCATTAAGGAGGAAATATATCCTAAACTTGAGGAAATCATTCATTATTACAGTACTAAGACAGATTTTTCCATTTATATGGAAGAGGACGGACTTATTCATGCAGGAGGAGGATATGACCAGGTAACATGGATGGACGTTCGAGTAGGTACATGGGTAGTTACACCAAGACATGGCAAACCTGTCGAGATTAATGCACTTTGGTACAATGCACTTAGGGTAATGGAGAAGTTAAGTACACGTTTTGGCATTATAACTAAATATGGTAAGACTTCTGAAGAATACGGTGAAATGGCAGCAAAAGCAAAGGATTCATTTAATAAAGAATTCTGGAATAAGAAATTGAATTGTCTATATGACGTAGCAGATGGCGAAGTGAGTGATGATAAGATTAGATGTAATCAGATTTATGCCGTTTCATTGCCGTACACGATGTTAGATGATGCTAAGAGCAAGGCAGTAGTAGAAAAAGTTATCAGTGAACTTTATGCGACATATGGACTTAAGACCCTTAATAGTGATAATCCTGAATATCAGCCGTATTATAAGGGCAGACTTCATGACAGAGATGCAGCATATCATCAAGGAACTTCGTGGGCATTTCCGCTAGGAGCGCTGGTAAGTGCATATGTTAAGGTATATGGTAATGATGAAGATGCTAAGGCATATGCAAGACATTTAATTGAACCTATGCAAGACCATTTAAGAGATGGCTGTATCGGTTCAATCGCAGAGATTTTTGATGGAAATGAACCTAATGTTTCAAGAGGAACTTATGCACAGGCATGGAGTGTAGGTGAGATATTAAGGGCATATACAGAAGACATATTGTAATTTTATCAGGAAGAAAGGGAAATATCCGTGGAAGATACATTACAAAATGAATTAATTAAATATATGAATGCAGATTTAATCAGGGTGATTGTTAGTAATCCCAAAGATAAAGATGGAATTACCAAGATAAAAGTAAGAGCTGTGATGATTAATTCAGAACTTTTATTTCAGGTTACAGAATATGTTGGAACACAGGTATTCCACCATAATTATCAGGATATAGAGGCTGCTGCATACTTAGAGAAAATGATTATGAACAGTTTTAAGCAATGCGAGATTGTGACTAATAATATTTCTGTAAATATTCTTGTGAGCAAAAAGGGGAAATTAACGGTTAACAGGAAAAAGTCTGCTGCAAAATTAATAGAATCAAAGTCAGTGAAAACTGTTGATTTAAGCCACAACAGAGCAAAACATTATATATTAGAAGAAGGTATTCCGGTACCGTTTCTCATAGAACTCGGTGTAATGAATAAACAGGGTGATGTATTAAAGCCGAGATATGATAAGTTCAGACAGATTAACAGATTCCTTGAGTTTGTCAAAGATATAGCAGATGAATTGCCGAAAGACAGAGAGATAAGTATAATAGATTTTGGATGTGGCAAGAGTTATCTTACATTTGCAATCTATTATTACCTGCATGAACTGTGTGGGATGGATGTGAGGATTACAGGGCTTGACCTTAAAAAAGATGTTATTAACAAATGCAATCAGTTAAGTGAACAATATGGTTATGATAAACTGATTTTTAAGTTAGGAGATATTGCTGATTATGATGAGCAGAATAATGTAGATATGGTAGTAACACTGCATGCTTGTGATACAGCGACAGATTATGCTTTATATAAGGCTGTAAGCTGGAATGCAAAAGTTATATTGTCAGTACCCTGCTGTCAGCATGAAGTAAACAAACAGATTAAGAATGACATAATGTCACCGATTCTTAATTATGGAATAC
>CAZQRO010000111.1:0-5450 GCA_964595785.1 uncultured Eubacterium sp. | reverse complement strand
CCATTTTTAAGTTCCTCCTAAAGTTATAAATAATTTTATAAGATTGTTAAAAATTTGACGTTAGGTGACAAACTACCACCCTTTGCAAAATTTAACCTAGGTGTATTGTACCTAATTTGTCTAAAAATATCAAGCATATTTTTACCAAATTTTCGAAATATATGTTTTTTCTTTTAGTTAGTATTACCCTGTCATATTATAAATACACTTTTCTATCGCATATTTTTTTGTTTTATGCTAAAATTGAAATTGTACTTACTTAGAATTTGTTTATTAAAGATATTAATTAAAGGACTGATTAAAATGACTACAAATCTTGCTGACTACCATATTCATACTTTTTTTTCAGGTGACAGTAATGCTTCTCCTGACACTATTGTTCAGACAGCCATCGAAAAAGGACTTTGTTCTATCTGTATTACTGATCATCTGGATTTTGATTATATAGAAGACGGTATACGATTTGAATTAGATAATGATAAATATTTTAATTATCTTTTAGAATTGAAAAATAAATATATTGATAAACTTGATATCCGCATAGGCATTGAAACAGGACTTGAGCCTGGTAAAGCAAAACGCCTTTATGATTTTATTAACAGACATGATTATGATTTTGTTATCGGCTCTTCTCATCTCATCAATGGGATTGATCCTTATTATCCTGAATATTTCTATAATAAAACAGATTATCAGGCTTTCATGGAATATTTTGAATCAATACTTACTAATTTAAAAAGCTGCCGGAATTTTGATGTATATGGTCATCTTGACTATGTTGTAAGATATTCACCAAATAAGGACAAAAACTATATCCTGTCAGATTATTCATCTGTTATTGATGAAATTCTCATTAATCTTATTACCAACGGAAAAGGTATCGAGATTAATACAAGCGGTTTTCGTTCAGGTCTAAGCAATCCCAATCCACGTTTAGAAATAATAAAAAGATATCATAAATTAGGTGGTGAAATTATCACTCTAGGCTCAGATGCACATTATCCTAAACACATTGCCTATAATTTTGACAAGGCTCTTGAAATATTAAAGGTCTGCGGTTTCAAATACTATACTCAATTTAAAAACCGCAAACCTGAATTTATAAAACTTTTTTAACTGCTTATTTTGCAATTATATATTTTACAACTAATCAGTGTCACTCCTTTGTGACACTTTTTTTCTTTTAACCATTTTGATATCCATTGTCATTGTTATGGCAATATAAATAACAAACACTATACTAAGTTTTACTGCAAAATCATATGCTCTTGATGATACTTTCTTTGTTATCGGTTCAATTGTTCCAGCTGAAACAATTGATACAGCATACCAGTTTGTATCCGGTACAACATTATAACAAATGTATCTCTTATGTTTTCCATCTCCATATGTAATAATGCCTGAACGTCCGTTCTTTATACTTTTTTTCAATTTTTTAATTGATTTCTCATTTTTAATATTTATAGAATCTAATAAAATGAATAAATTTGTATTCTCACCCACAGATTCCGGTCTTGCTACAAGTATTCCGTTTTCTTGTGATATAAAAGTCGTTCCGAGTTTTTCAAAGGATGATGTGTCAAGTATTTCCGTAAATTCCTGTATGTCATAATCACAAATCAATGCACCAATAATCTTTTCATTTTTATATATAGGTACACCAAGACAAATGTATTCTATTCCCGCATTTTCATCTGAAATTATTGTGGAAACGGAATTATTTCCTTGTAAAATATTATCCAGAAATTCTTCTTTATCATAATTTACATTTTTTCCAATGGTAAGTATGCCTTCCTTTGTAGTTGAAACCAAATCCATTCCAACAAAATCATGAGCCTCTGCTGCTTTTTCTAACATACTTTCTGTCATCTCTATATCTATTTCATCATTTTCATCATAGAGTAATGTTAAGGTCTTTAGAACGCTATACTCATCATTTATCTTAAGTCTTATTCTTTCAAGACTTTCAGACACCATAGAAGAAAGATATGTCTTAGTATTTATATTAATCTGTCTTTGGACTCCTGACCTGAAACCTGTAAATGAATATGCTATATAAATTGCTGCTATTACTAATAAAATAACTTTATATGTTATACACGCCCACAGTAATTTACTGAAATCTAAAATACCATCTTTTATATTTTTAAAATTAATTTTACCTTTTGTTTCTTTTATTTTTTCTATATGTTCTTTTTTCATTAATCCATACCTCTTAAGATTGTTCCGCCAAATGCCACATATTCCCTGTCATAAACTACTAATGCCTGCCCCGGTGTAACCGCTCTTACAGGTTCTTCAAAAATGCACTCTATATTATCTCCGGCTTTTTTAACATGACATTTTGTACCTTTATGATTATATCTGATTTTTGCAACATATTCCTTATTTTCATCAATATCTTCGTATGCCATATAATTAATATTATCAGCAACAAGACGATATTTTAATACATCAACGTTTTCCCCAATTACAACTTCATTTGTATCAGGTCTTATCTCCGTTACAAAAACAGGATGTCCCATCGATAAATTCAATCCTTTTCGTTGTCCAACTGTATAATTAGTAATTCCTTTGTGCATTCCAATAACATTTCCCTTCATATCTACAAAATTTCCGGGTATTATTTTTTTGTCTGTATTCTTATTGATAAACCCGGAATAATCATCATCCGGAACAAAGCATATCTCCATACTGTCCGGTTTCTTTGCAACATTTAAACCTATCTGTGCAGCAATATTTCTTATTTCATCTTTAGTATAATCTCCAACCGGCATAAGCGTATGCTCTAACTGATACTGTGTGAGATTATAAAGTGCATATGTCTGGTCTTTAGCAGCTGTAACAGAATTTCTTATGGCATATCTGTTATTAGGAAGTTTTTCTATTCTGGCATAATGTCCGGTTGCAATATAATCAGCACCTATTTCTATAGACCTTTGCAATAACGATTCCCATTTTACATAGCGATTACATGCGATACACGGATTAGGTGTTCTTCCTGCAATATATTCATTAATAAAATATTTAATGACTTTTTCATTAAACTCACTTCTGAAATTCATTACATAATATGGAATATCAAGCATTGAGGCAACTCGCCGTGCATCATCTACAGCGCTCAATCCACAGCAGCCACTTTCCGCTGAGGCATCATAGTCCTTATCCTCCTGCCAAATCTGCATAGTTACACCCACAACATCATATCCCTCCTGTTTTAAAAGATATGCTGCAACTGATGAATCTACACCACCAGACATTCCCACAACAACTTTCTTATTTTTCTTTATTATTTCCATATTTTATATACTACTTTCTATATTATATTAAACAAGTGTTTTTACACTTGTTCTTTTCGGCAACTTACATTATACAATTTTTTTATTATTTTGTAAAACAAAGTAAATAATCCGATGAATTTTGTCTTAATTCCTTGATAAATTCTTTAATGTTATCTACCACAAAATCTATCTCATTTTTTGTGGTCTCTTCAGACAATGTAAATCTTATTGAAGAATATGCTAAGTCTTCCGGTAATCCAATCGAAATAAGTACATGTGACGGATTTCTGCTGCTGCTAGAGCAGGCAGAACCACTTGATGCACATATCTCTTTCATATCCATTAATGCTAATAACTCAGAAGCTTCTACAAATTGAAAAGAAAAATTAACATTTCCCGGCAATCTTTTTAATCTGCTTCCATTTAATCTGGAATATGGAATCTCATTAAGTACCCTGTTAATAAAATAGTCTCTTAATTTACTTTCAGAACTAATATGATTAGAAATTTCTTCATATGCTATCTCTGCTGCTTTAGCCATTCCAATAATTGAAGGAATATTCTGTGTTCCCGACCTCAGTCCCTTTTCCTGTCCACCACCAAAAAGCAGGGGAACTGTTTCAACTCTGTCATTTATATATAAGAACCCAATTCCTTTTGGTCCATGAAACTTATGTGCACTTGCACTTAATAAATCAATTTTCATTTTCTTCACATCAATTGGAATCTGTCCATATGCCTGAACCGCATCTGTATGAAATAATATATCATAATCACGGCATATTTCGCCAATCTCCATTATTGGTTCTATTGTCCCGATTTCATTGTTAGCCATCATAATTGATACTAATATTGTTTCATCAGTAATCTCCTTGATAAGCTGTTGCAATTTTATCATACCATATTCGTCAACGTCAATATATGAAATTCTATATCCCAAATCTTCTAGATTTTTTGCAGTTTTTAATATTGCAGGATGTTCAATTTTGGATGTAATTATATGTCTGCCTTTATTCTTATATGACTTTGATACGGTCCTCAATGCCCAATTATCTGACTCTGTCCCTCCTGATGTGAAATAAATCTCATCATTCTCTGCGTTAATTGTCTCTGCGATAATATTTCTTGCTTCTTCCATAGCACTTCTGCTTTTTCCGGCAAATTCATAAATACTCGATGGATTTCCATATAGAATTGTGAAATATTTTAACATTTCATCAACTACTTCTTTTCTTGTTTTTGTTGTTGCAGCATTATCCATATAAATCATTTAACATCCCCCTCTTTAGAATACCTGAAATAAATGCTGCATATAATTTTAAAAAGTATCCCGGTAAATAATGAATAAAATAACTTTAAATACAATAATTAAAAGTAGTGTAATTAAAGGAACCATTATATTAACCGCTGCAGGATTTATTACAAGAATAATCGGCTTTTTCTTTAGAATATTCCTAACAGGCAAAATTGGTGCAGAAGGACTTGGCATTTATCAATTAATTTTTCCTGTTCAGATAGTATGTTATTCACTATGTACTATTGGATTTGAAATATCTTCTGCCTTATATTGTATCTTTAATATAAAGAAACCTTTTTGCAAATTTTTCAAATACAATTTTTTTTGCAAAAAGATTAAATCTATTTCAAAAGAAATATTTACACTGTCCCTGCCTCTTACTCTAAATAAATTGATGTTAAGCATTTTACAGAGTATACAAAGTATTCTTATTCCAAGTACACTTATTATATATGGATACACATCATCGGAATCCTTAAGTATATATGGTATACTTCTCGGACTTGTTCTTCCACTCATTATGTTTCCAAGTGCAATCGTTAATTCCATGTCATTATTATTACTTCCAACTGTGTCTGAGGCTGAAAGCAATAATAATAATTCAAAAATTAAATATGCCACTGAAAAAGCCATATATTTCAGTTCGATATTCGGAATTTTATGTCTTGGCATATTTGCAAGATATGGTAATGAAATTGATGCATTGCTCTTTAATAGCGGCTCGGGTGGATTTATAAGCAGTTTAGGATTAATATGTCCATTTATATATATTACTTCAACCTTATCTAGTACAATTAACGGTTTAGGGCATACGGAAATCACCTTCAGACATAATATTGTTTCAACTCTGATTCAAATATTATCTATAATTA
>CAZQRO010000110.1:2842-5493 GCA_964595785.1 uncultured Eubacterium sp. | reverse complement strand
GGATTAACACAAAGTGCTACGTTAGACGGAAGTGTCCAAGGTGTTGTAGTCCATGCAAGGAAATATGCATCTTCACCGATTACCTTAAAACGCACAATCGCTGAACGCTCTTTAACTGCCTTATATCCCTGAGCTACCTCGTGACTTGAAAGAGGTGTACCACAACGAGGACAGTAAGGTACAATCTTAAATCCTTTATATAATAATTTTTTATCCCAAATCTGCTTGAGCGCCCACCATTCAGACTCTATAAAATTATCATCGTAAGTTACATATGGGTTATCCATATCAGCCCAGAAACCAACTGTTCCTGAGAAATCTTCCCACATTCCCTTATATTTCCAGACACTTTCCTTACATTTTGTAATAAATGGGTCAAGACCATATTCTTCAATCTGTTCCTTACCATCAAGTCCTAATAATTTCTCAACCTCAAGTTCAACAGGAAGACCATGCGTGTCCCAGCCTGCTTTTCTCGGAACCATGTAACCTTTCATAGTTCTGTATCTTGGAATCATATCTTTTATAACACGGGTAAGAACGTGTCCGATATGTGGTTTACCATTTGCTGTCGGAGGTCCATCATAGAAGGTATATGTTTTCCCTTCTTTTCTATTCTCCATACTCTTTTTAAAAATGTCATTGTCTTTCCAGAATTTTTCTACTTCTTTTTCTCTCTCTACAAAATTGAGATTAGTGGATACTTTCTTATACATTTTTTCAACCTTTCCTTTCTTATAGCATATTAATTCACAAATGTTTATGCAGTTGCAGTATTTCCCACGACTTTATAAACTAAAAAAAGTGTCCGCCATCGCAGACACTTAACGAGAATTGCAAAGCAATTCTCCCTAACATCCACTACTTGGCTCGAGCAATTCCCTATAACATAAAATAGAGCTTTCACCCTGTAAAAGGACGAAAGCTCTCTATCGTTATACCACCTAATACAGACATGCAATCATATAAATGTATCTAAACATTCTATCTATATTAAGAATTAAGAAATTAAGATAAGAAATCACACATTCATGATTATATGCGTTCCCTTTAACGTTGGAAATACGTCAGTCTCTACTCTCACCTGATTTCGAACTGCAGCTCCTGAGTGATGTTCATCTGCCACTTACTCATATCCGCTTTCACCTGACCGGACTCTCTAAAACTTTTGGTGGTAAACTACTGTCTCTATCATAGCCTTTGTCTTGTTTGGATTTTATTATACTAATGTGATTTGAAAATGTCAAACATATTCTTTCAATAAAAGTTCTGTAAACAGAATTATGGTTATAAAAAATTTTGATGTACTACTTTTTTTGCTCAAGGCTACTATACCCATACACAATATACAGAAGGCACCTAAAGCTTTGTATTTATCCATAAATACATTTATGTATATCGCTAAAATACATAGAACTACTAATATTATATTTGTTACTTTGTTTTTCATTTTATAACCTATGCAGACTTACAATACTGTTTTAATAAGGAGATGAAAGAAATGTAGATGCTGCACTTTTTCCTTATTTTATATTTTTCTTTCAAATTTTTACCTTATATATTTTTTCTACCACTTCACTCTATTTTTAGAAGCAATTCCATTTTGTTGATTTTTACTTAGCGCATAAACACCAGTTAAAACTGCATTAATCTTTAATGGTCCAGTCATTCGTATTCTAACGCCATATCCATCATCATAATTCCATATTATAGTTGCCACGGCTGCAACAACTGCCGCTCCCGCTCCCATTGATGCAAGACCTGCTATCAAACCAGCCACCGTTTGTCCACTTGTAACTTTCTGCCTATCTTTATGTGTGAGGTAAATATTATATCCCCACCATTTGTTCTCAACACACTAGCCACCCTCAAAATAAGTCATCTCTTCCTCGTCCATTACCGCATAACTGCTCGGCATTACTAATGCACCATTATAACACATATCCATTTTTTTGTGTCCTACTTAAAATAATTGATTATTTACATCCTCGTCTGTTTAGAACTCAGATGCATACTCTTGTACATATGTAACCATCATATGTACCTCTGCCAAAACACTTTGACATTGCAATTGCATATATGTAAAACAATATAAAATTGTATTACAACTTATTAATTACAAATCCTTTTTCTTCTATGTCAATTTTCACCTTTCTGATGTAACAACCTCTTACCAAAACCAATACTTTTTCTTCAAAATAACATAAATAATTGAAAATACTACTGATACACCGCACACTCCAGCTATAATAATTATACTGATTTTATAATTGTTCATTGTCTTATTTGTCAGTAAATATTTTCCTTCCAAGTCCATCTCAATCTGCTTTGTGTCCTTAGCATTTATCTGTTCATATTTTTTCTTTGCGCCATTATATTTATATAGATATTTGTAATGCTTATCATTGTTTACTGTCAAAGTCAGCCTGCCTGGCAGTGGCTTATTCTCGTTAATTGTTATCTGCATACCTTTCCCGGTTTCTGCCGAATCCACATTAGTTAGCAGTTCGTTATCATAATTCACTATATCTTTTCCTTTAATGATAATTTTATAATCACCACCAGAAATACTTAATTCAATGTTATTTTCATGTAATGCTTTCAGTATATCTGATGTAATAACAGGAATATCTTTTGAACTTATTTCTATT
>CAZQRO010000110.1:0-2742 GCA_964595785.1 uncultured Eubacterium sp. | reverse complement strand
GAATTTTGAGTCTCCGAATCTTGCGTCTCTGAGTCTTTCATTTCCATGATTTTTCTAAGTAATACTTTTTCAGGTGTGTCCTCTTTTTCTTCACTTTCACTCATGGCACTGTTTTCCTGCACATTACTGTTAAATGCCTCATTAACAATGACCGTTACTGCATTACTTAAATCCCCGTTGCTGACAATTATTGTTGTGTTGCCTGTATTTTCTGCCATAATATCACCATTTCCTGACACTGTTGCAATACCAGAGTTATTGGACTTATATGATATCTCCTGCGAAGCATTATCAGGCTGTGCAGTGGCTTTCAAATGATATGTTTCTCCCTTTTTTAATACAATATAATTATTTGATATGTCTATCGACGTTGTCTTGACTTTTACTGTAATGTCCAGTTTTTTGATAATATTTTCTGCCTGTAATGTAATACTTACATTTCCGGGCGATATTCCTCTGATTTCACCTGTTGATGATACAGTCGCTATATTTTCATCACCTGATACGTATTTTATGGCTGGATTTGTCGCATTTGAAGGCAGAATGTTTGCTGTTAGTGACATTGTTCCATCTACATAAAGTTCTTTTTCATACGCGGATATTTCTATATCTGACACACCTACTGTAGTTTCTTCCTCAACTGGAATATTTTGGGTAATTTCACTTTCTGCTCCCATCTCATCATCATTTGCGTATTCTTTGTCTGTGATACTGACTGCCATGCAATTTATAACACTTATCCCCAACAATAACTGCACTATAATCACGAATGACATTTTTCTTAGTATTTTCATCTGTTAAGTACCCCCAGCGCTTCCATGACGTAATCAAAATATGTCACTTCGTCATATTCTATTCTTGTTTCAACTGCCATTCCATTTGAAAGGTTAACTTTATTACCTGACTTGCTTACAAGATATTTTTCGTCCGGTTTTATATATACCTTAAAATATGATGAATTGTTTTCAGAATCCTGTGACATGGTGATATCTGTATCTATTGATTCTACTGTTCCTGTTATTGTTCCATAAACTGACTGTGTCAATCCGTTTACTGCTATGTCCACTCTGTCACCTTTATTAGTTCTCGCTGCATCCTGCGGGCTTACGTATGCTACTATCGTATATTCGTCCATTTGTGTGGAAATACTTGCAATGGCTGACGCTGCCTGAACTACCATTCCCTCCTTATATTCCGTAATCATATGGATTACTCCAGTCTCTGATGCCCTTACTGAATATTCACTCTCACCTTCTCCTAACGCATTTAGCTGTGCATCTATCGATGCAATCTGGTTATTTGCCTCAAGAATAGCCCCTTCTGTCGAGTTGATTGTACTGTAATATAGTTCTGTTATCTTTGCTTCATTTGCTACTAATTGTGCCTCTATCTGTTCAGTTGTATATCCGTATGCCTGATATGTACTGACGTCTACCTGATTCTGTGCAACTTTACTTTTATATGTTTCGAACTGACTGTAATATAGACTGTCATTTTCATCTGTTGAACTAAAATAGTTAGTGTTGTCTTTTATGGACTGCACCAGTTTTTTGTACTGTACTGCTATTTTTTCATAATTCTTCTTTTGTTCCTCTAACTGCGTAGCCTGAAGATTAATGTCGGTGCATTTTACTTTAAACATTATATCATCTTTGCTTACAACCGAACCTTCACTTATATAAATCTCTGTAATTGCACCTGTATATGGTGACATAACATAGCTCTTGTTTTCGCTTTCAATTATTCCTGTGGACGTAATCATGTATACCTTCGGTGTCCGTATGCTCCATATTCCTGCCGCAATCAGCAGAAATGCCACTGCTGTTATAATCGCATAGCCAAATGGAGGCACTTTTTTGTCATATAGTATTCTGCTGTCTTTTAATTCTTCTATTTTAACTATTCTCTTACTCATATTTACGTTACCCTTCTTTTCGCGGCATGAATATATCCGCAACCATTGTCTCCTCTTCCTCATTCTCTGAGACAAATATTGTATAACTGTCACCTTTTAGTTCATCGTCTTTTTCAAATGCTTCTACGTTTATCTTATCAAGTGCGAGTTTTAGTTTTTCCTCCGGTCCTATGTATCTGCAGTACATACAATTAGAAACTCTTATTAATGATTCCATTGTGTATGGTGCTTCAACACTGTGAATAAAATTGTTAGCCTGCATCATAAGAATGATATCCATATCAATCTCACCCGCATCATTTATGTAGGAATCTGTGTACTGGATTAATGGACCAATCTGAACTGCTCCTTTTGTCTTTATATAGGACTGCATCTTTTCTATTTCTGCCTGAAAGTTGAAATTCTCATCTGTTAAATTTATCTTGTATTTTAATACATTTGTTAATTTTAGTGTTTTTGATTCACTGTATTGTAATTTGTTCATATTATCACCTCGTGTTTAATTATTTTTATGTAAATATCTATTTTTATCACATTGTTTATTTTACAAATTTCATACTATAGGCACTATGCTATTGGCTTCCCTCTATACATGGATTTTATATTTTGAATATTATTCAATTTTACTTATTTTTAATTCTAATAATTAAGTAAATGTCAATAATTGCAAAAACTATAAAAGGCAATATACAGGCTATCTTACCTAAAATTCCAAACTCCGCATATTCAGGATTTTTACAAAAATCACTATATGACATATATGCATAAATCACACATACACACAATGCCAAAATACATATACTAATTTTTACTTTCTTCATATTCTT
>CAZQRO010000109.1:0-5531 GCA_964595785.1 uncultured Eubacterium sp. | reverse complement strand
AAAAAGTTAGGATTGAAAAACTTTTTGATATATGTTATGCTTGTGGAAAGATGCAAGAGAAAACCGATTTATGAATAATTTATCTTATTTATTTTAATGGGTGAGCAATTGGGTGAAGGTCATATAGGTTAAATAATTAGGAGATAGCAAAGTGAAGAAAATAGCTGTAATAACAGATGATGAAAAAAGTATTTATAGTACTTTTTTAAAAGTAATTAATAATTTTGAAGATAATATTACAAAAAAGAGTACAATAGTAATTGTTGCAACAAATACTATTGGAAGTCTTATGGTTACATAGGAAGCATACACAATAAAAGTATTTCGCTGATGTTAAATGATGAAATAAGTTATAGTATGCTTCTTTTTGTATGCGAAAATACTACTTTAATTACTTGTGGGTGTCAGATAAAAATATTACAAAAAAGATGGAAGAAAAAACAGGAAAAAAAGAAAACAGATTTTTGAAGAAAGATTGAAAAACGCTTTCTTTGAATATTCTTTTGAAAAGGAGTATTTAGTGGAGGAGTTTGGAGATAAATTAATGTATTTTAAGAGGAGGGTAGGGAAATTAGTTATATATAATATTAACCTATAAATAATAAACAACTTATTAAAAGAAGATGTGACTAACGGAAAATTCAAAATATAATATTGATGATGAGATAGATGACAAAAGTGAATCGTTTTATCAAGAGATAAGATTTTAAAATACTAAAATTTTCTAGTGCTTGATGTTCTAGCAGATAAACAAGAATATTTAAAAATTCAAGATTAATCATATATCATCATATCATTTATACTATATATTGGTCAGTATATCAGTTTATTAAGGAAAATATTACAAAAAATAAATATACTAAAAGAGAGGTAGAATACAAAGATGAAAATAAGTAGGAATGGAAAGAGTAAAATGATATTTGAATTTAGAAAAAAACAATGAAATTGATTGCATTTGTATTGGCAACAATAATACCTTTTGTATCGGTTGATTTAATATCGTATGGTGAAAGTGAAGTTGAAGATATTACATATAAAGAGTATGTTGATATGAATATTAAAGATTATACTACTGATTATAATGAAAATCTGGAAAAAAAACTAAATGCAAATGGTATTACAGACGAAATGATTGAAAAAATACCAACTGATTATATTGAAAAAATACTTGTAAATAATGGGGATGTAGATGTGAATGTTACATACTATAAGTTATCTGATAATAATGATACAAATGAAAGTTATATGAATGAAGATATCGAAGAATCATTAACTAATGAAGGGTTTGAAGAAATGGAGTTAGTAGAGTTATCAGAAGATGAATTGGATAAACTGGTTAATTATGTATATCATGAAAATGATGAAAGTAAAAGTAGTATGTTTCAAAAGACGACATATGCTGCATTATCCATATATGAAGATACTCAAAACAGCCCAACAGGAATGTTAGCTTTATATTCACTAATGACATATGGAGTTGAGGATAATGGACATAGGGGAGTTGATATTTATTCAGAAGCCGAGTGGCTTGTGAGTCCTAAAAATAGGGGCGAGGATATATTGGGAATTGTATTTAAGAGTGATACAATGGTAGATGCAAATACAATTGAAAGGACATATTCTTATGTAATGAATGATCATTCTAACCCAGGAATAATTAATAAAGAAAAAAGAACAGTACCGACATCGTTACTTCCAGTGGCTTGTAAGGGAAGCGCGTTTTATGTAAAATTTAATCTTGTAGATGATAAGAATTATTATTATGTTACGGATAATATAATTTCAGTACGAGCACAAGGAACAGTAACTTATAGAGATGTATATTCGACATGGGCAAATACATATTATTGGCACAAGACTAATAAGATATCAAACTCAACTACAGTAGAATTTCAAGCAGGAACTAGTGGAATGGGTATTAATGTATATGAAACAATATCAAAAACTAGTGTAGTAAGTAAATGTTCAGCATCGCCTTATGTTTGTCTTGTGTTCAAATAAGAATATAAAATTTCATCTGTGATTGAAATAAGTCAATAGGTGGAGTGAAGTTTTGTATAGTATTTGCTTATAAGTATAATTAAATAAAGTAAATAAAAATAAAGATTATGAAATGGAGAAAAAAATGAAAAAAAGAACGAAAATTTTATATAGTGGTGTTATTGTAATTGCATTAATTCTAGGTATTTGCATTGGAAGAATTAGGTCAGAAGCAAAAAATGTAGGTATAGATATTTCAGAAAAATTTTTTATTCAGGATAGTAGGGATTATATAAAAAATATGACAATATATAATGATGAATCTGTTACTAATAATGGATTAATATATACTTTAGAAAGTAGTGTATATGTAAAAAAATGTAACATTGGATATTATGTCATAAGTGTAAAACAGGAAAATGGTAAATCAGATATTATTAGTAAAGGGATTCAATTAAATTCGATGGGTGGAACTTGTGATGAAGCTGAAATGCAGGGAAATGTTATGTATTACTATTTCAGTAAAAGTGCAATGGATAATGAAGATGTATTAGAAATAGTAACTAGTTATGTTGCTAATCCTAAAGAAAGTGGAATTATTTGTTTTAACTTGATTCAGAATGAAAGTGTCGATGTGAAGACATTTTCAAATGATAAGTACAAGTGCGATTTTTCACCTATAGGTTATAGTGTATTGCATGAGGATAGTGAAGAAATAATAGAGATGGAGATTACGTATAATGACGGAAGCAAAAAAACTTTATTTTATTATCCTCTTCAGGATATTAGAGATGGCAAAGAGACGTTTGATAATGTAGTAATTTGTGATACTAGTAGTGGGTGGAATTATTTTAATGATACAAGTTGGGATACACCAGATGGAATGAATAGATTTACTTTCTTTTTTAATAAATGGTACGATATAGAAAAAATTGATTATGTATCAGTTAATGGTGAAAAACTTGTGATTGAAAAATAGATAAATAATAAAGATATGATATATGGTCTGCTATGCGTATACAAAATACAAAATGTATTATGTTTAAAAGTGCCCAACTAGTACTCAATAAGTACTAGTTGGGCATAACTGTACATTGAACTTTACAAATATTTGAAGAATTTCAAGAAGTAATGTTGTATAGATCATTTATAGGAATATACAAGAGATACTACATATGATGAGGGCGTTGTTGGAACTTTTAAATTAGAAGACAATATTAAGTGGGATGAGTACACATCAGACAGTACTTAATTACTGCCGTAAAGAATTAAGAGATATCTTTTGATAGTTTAATGATAAAACAACAAAGTCCCACGAAAGAATATGTTTATGAATATTCTTTCGTGGGACTTTGTTGTTAGTGGGTAAATCTCTTTAATTGTCATTGGCAGTTAGTGAGTATAGTTTTTATTGGACTGGTGACTGACCAGACCAGCGTCCGCTTGCACCGCATGGAAGAACAAGACCGTTAGAAGTAATGGGTAATCCTATTTCCTGTGCTTCTACATGACCACCATATTTTTTTGCTACCTCAATCTCTATCATATAGGTAAGAACTGAAGGTGCAAGTCCTGTTGTATATGAATTAATAAGGAAGAAAAGAGGTTTATCAGAAAGAATCTGTACGCATAACTTTACAAATGAATGAATTGAATCCTCAATTTTCCATATTTCACCTTTTGGCCCTCTTCCATATGAAGGAGGGTCCATTATTATTGCATCATATTTATTACCACGTCGTATTTCGCGCTCTACAAATTTCACACAGTCATCTACCAGCCATCGAATCGGTGCTTCTGAAAGACCTGATGAGTGAGCATTTTCTTTAGCCCAATTTACCATACCCTTTGAAGCGTCGACATGAGTGACATTAGCTCCGGCAGCTGCGGCGGCAAGCGTAGCACCACCTGTATAAGCAAACAGATTAAGAACCTTGACAGGATTATCAGAAGTACGGTTAGGCAATTCTGATTTGATTAGTCCTGAAAACCAATCCCAGTTAGTTGCCTGCTCTGGAAATAACCCAGTATGCTTAAAACTAAAAGGCTTCAAATTAAAAGTTAGGGTTTTATAGTTAATAGTCCATTGTTCAGGAAGATTCAAAAACTCCCATTCACCGCCGCCTTTGGAACTTCTGTGATAATGACCATTCATCTTAGTCCAGCCCTTGATTGATTTAGGTGTATCCCATATAACCTGTGGGTCTGGGCGGACAAGAATATATTCTCCCCATCTTTCTAATTTCTCTCCGCAGGAACAATCTATAACTTCATAATCTTTCCAATTATCTGCAATCCACATGAGCAACTTGTTGCGAAGAGGTGAATAGAAAACCACATATGTGATTTCTATTCTGCCATAAAAACTATTTGCTTTTGCTCTGAGCCAAATAGCCGTGTGAAAAATCATCGCATCAGATAAAATAC
Source organism: uncultured Eubacterium sp. (assembly GCA_964595785.1). Taxonomy (GTDB): domain Bacteria; phylum Bacillota; class Clostridia; order Lachnospirales; family Lachnospiraceae; genus Bovifimicola. The sequence goes on along the minus strand of CAZQRO010000109.1, from coordinate 1,124 downwards.
AATAAAATTATTATTGAATAAGTATACTATATCATCAAAAATGTGGCAAGCGAAAGAAAGTATGATATAATATAACTTATCGGAAGAAGAAAAGCTACAACGGAAGAAAATTAAGCATGAGCGAAGCGAATATTTGATTTTTTCTATAAGAAGTTCTAAAGCGAAGATTTATTACTTTAACAGGTTCGAGAGTTGGTTCTGATGATATATATGCAATGAAAAAATATATTTTATTGAAAAGTATATATAGTATGACAAATTGTCATATGTTGTGAAAATTAAGTTAGAAAAGGAAGAAATTAAAAATATGTTTAATCCATCAATGATAATGAAAATAAAAAATTTAAAAGACAAGTTTGTACTCAATCACCCCAAATTTCCAATGTTCTTAAGTGCAGTCTATAATCAGGCACTTGTTGAGGATGCAGTTATAGAGATAACAGTTACAAGACCCGATGGACAGAGACTGGCATCTAATATAAAACTTAAAGAATCGGATATAGAGATGCTAAAGGAAATGCAGGGGCTGATGAAATAAGATTATAAGATGAAGCATATAAGATTAATATAAACGCAGAGCATATAGTTCATTTTGAAAATTGTATATAATATAGAAGAAACACAATTTGCATAACTTAGATTCTTGCAATATTACCTATAATCAGAAAAATAAAAACAATAGTAACAGTTCAGCCGCACAATTCGCAAAACCGCATCTGCGATGCTTTTCGTTACTTCGCAGCTTATTTTTGCTCATGACCTTGCGCTCATACCATGAAGCAAGTAAAATGCCCATTCATGCAAGCATGATGTTCATTTTATTTACTTCATGCCTGAACTATTACAACAATTTAAAAAAAATAAAAAAACACTTGATTTTTAAAAAATAATAGTTTATACTTACACGTGCTGTGGCATGATAGCTGTGAAGCGTGAGGTTGTTGCACATTGTTGCAAGTTTTCCGTGGAGCGAATGTCAAGTTAGGAAACTGACGGCAAGTCACTGTACAAAATAATTGTCCATTATATGTGGAAACAACGTGCTGATGAAGCTCTTTTTTAAACGAAGATGAGCGACACACACGGAAGAGTGTACAGTCACCGCTTGTCGTACTGATTTTCAA
>CAZQRO010000108.1:0-5540 GCA_964595785.1 uncultured Eubacterium sp. | reverse complement strand
TTTTCCAATTAAATTAAACTTTATTGCGGATGGTACTTTAAACCATGCTTTTCCTGTTGCCATTCCTGCTGCCATATCTGTACTTCCCACGCCTGTAGAAAATGCACCAAGTGCGCCATATGTACATGTATGTGAATCTGCACCGATAACTACATCACCTGCAACTACAAGACCTTTTTCAGGTAATAGTGCATGTTCAATACCAACTTCACCTGTTTCAAAAAAGTTTGTTATCTGATTTGCACAGGCAAATTCTTTTGAACATTTACAAAGTTCTGCTGATTTAATATCTTTATTAGGTGTAAAATGGTCAAGAACTATCGCTATTTTATCCTTATCGAATACACCGTCCACGTTCATTTTCTTCATTTCTCCAATGGCAACCGGAGAAGTAACATCATTTCCTAAAACCAAATCGAGATTAGCCTCAATTAACTGTCCTGCCGCAACGCTGTCAAGACCGGCATGAGCTGCTAAAATCTTCTGTGTCATTGTCATTCCCATGATAAAGTCCTCCTAAATATTTTTATTTCTGTATGGAATCTTAGCATTATTTCTGGTATAATGCAAATACATAATATTGATATAAGGTATAACTTAAAGTTATATAATGATTAAAATTGTAAATATTTTAAATTCATTATTCTAAATTTATCAGAAAGGTATAGTTATAAAAATGGAACAGATTTCACTTTCACAATATAAAATTTTCTATACGGTTGCAAAGTATAGGAACATCTCAAAGGCTGCGGAATCCCTTTTTATAAGTCAGCCTGCCATAAGCAAGGCCATTAAATTACTTGAAGAAAATCTCAGTATAAAATTATTTATAAGGAACTCAAGAGGTGTCATTCTTACCGAGGAAGGTGAAATACTGTATAACCATATTTCATCTGCTTTTGAAGAAATAGGTAAGGGAGAGGAACATATAAGACTGATTAATGAGATGGGACTTGGTAGTATAAGGTTCAGTGTCAGCGCCACTCTGTGCAAATATATCCTTTTACCTTATTTAAAAGATTTTATTAAGAAGAATCCACACATAAAAATTAACATAGAATGTCGTTCTACCACAGGTTCACTAGACTTACTTGAATCCGGTAAAACTGATATTGGACTAATTGGTAAAACTGATAAATCCTCAGATTTAGAATTTATTTCCCGCGGAAATGTTAACTACATTTTTGTTACTACAAAGAATTATCTTAATAATTTGAATTCCCGTGGCATTACTTCCACTGAAGATATATTCAGAAATGCAAATATTATGCTTTTAGATAAGGATAATGTTTCACGACATCATATAGATGCATATTTAGAATCAAACAATTTTACTCCAAATAATATTTTAGAGGTAAATAACATGGATTTACTTATTGATTTTGCAAAAATTGATTTAGGAATAGCCTGCGTAATATCTAATTTTGTAAATAAGGACCTGAACACAGGTAAATTAATTGAACTTCCATTACCTGTTCAGGTCCCACCTCGTGAAATTGGTTTTGCATTTAATAAAAATTATATTGTATCATCTGCCGTGCAGAAATTCATAGACTTTATTTAAATATTTATACATATACTCCTTTAAACTATATAATATGTTGTTCTCCTTAGCCGAATCTGATATCTCATTTGAAGTATACAAACCATTATCACCGCTATTATTGGTATGTCCGCTACCTTCTTTAGAATCTTCCGATGTCCCGGTCCCATTCGCTGATTCTGTTACTGATTCACTACGGTTTATATTAGTTTTGTCATCGTTCTCCACTTCATCTGTTTCTTCTTGTTCAGTCACTGAAGAATCATTTTGGATTCCACCAAATTCTATTCCTTCTATTGTTTCCTGATTCTTTAACAACTCCATGTTAGTACTGCTTTTTGTCTTCGGTTCAATCAAATTTTTAGCACCTGCTGCAATAATCATGCACAATGCTACTGCTGCCACTGCATAACCGGTTCTATATAAATACTTTACATTAACTCTCTTATTCCTTTTTACACCGGAATTTCTTATTTTCTGCATCATCTTTTCCGGCGATAAAGATTCGGGAATTTCTATATTTGCTGTGGTCTTTCTTAATTCTTCCAATATTTTTTCATCTTCTTCATCAGAATTATCAAAGTTCCTCATAAAGATTCTCCTTTCACAAAATAATTCTTAAAACTGTATTTCCATCTTTTTCTGCATTTTCGCCAATGCCCTGCTTAATTTAGACCTGGCTGTTGTTGGTTTGATATTTAGAATTTCACCTATTTCAAGGCTCTTATACCCACCGAACACAGCTAAAGATACCACCGTTTTCTCTTCGTTTGATAAAATACCAAATGCACTTTCAATATCATGTTTTAATTCTAAATCATGTTCCTTTGACAAATTAATATTCTGATTTTCATCATCTAACGATATCGGTTTGTTAATATACTGTTTTCGTTTTCGCTTGCACTTATTAGACAAAATCTTAAATGCCCACGACCTGAATAACTCATTATTTCGTAATTTAGTAATTCCGGAATATATATCAATTACTGTTTCACTTACCATATCCTCTGCATCCTGCTCATTTCCAAGCATATAGTAAGCATATCTGTACATATCCTTGTATATACATTCATAAATCTTAGAAAAAGCCATATCATTACCTGCTTTAGCTCTTTCTACCAGTGATTCATCTATTTCCAAGCCCTGCCACATCCTTTCATCCCATAAGTCTCATTTGGCAAATTCATCTTAAAATACCAGTTTATCTCCGTATGATAGGTCATTTAAATTAATTGCCTGTATTCCTTTATCAATCGTAACAATATAAAGATAGTCACCTATATACAAACCTCTGTAGGTACAATACATGTAAGAAACTTCTTCTAAATAATAATTATATTCTAATACTTTATTAAATTCTGAATTTTCATATCTGTAAAGTTCAAATACATTATCACAATCACTATAGTCATTATGCCATTTTTGCAAACCAAAGCCAATAAGATTTTTATCCGAATCGATTAAAATATTCTTATAATCATAATTATATGAATATGAATTTTCCTCTACAATCTTGCTTTGCTCATAAATATCAGTTAAATCACTTATATTAAACATAGATATTTTTGTTCCTGTGGTTCTCCCTTGGTCATTTGCTTCCTCACCTATTCCAACGAGCATACTGTTACTCCAAGGGTGAAGATATGATGAGAACCCTGTCACTTTTAATTCATCGAGAATAACCGGTGTTTCAGGCTTAGAGAAATCTACCACGAATAATGGGTCTGTCTGCCTGAAAGTTACAAAATATCCTTTATCTCCCATAAACCTTGCTGAATAAATCCTTTCATCTTCCGCTAATCCCTCAATGCTTCCACAGGTATTAAGTTTATCATCTAATACATATACGGCATTTGTTGTGGAATTATCATTTAGCATAGCAATGTCATTTGTCTCCATTCCATTATATACTACTGTCTGATAATTATATTCCTCAAATGTTGACACAACTCTTAAATAACCGTCATACTCATCTGCCGAGAACTGGTTCAAAATACTGCCATTTACCATTCCTGTTGCATATGGCTCAACTTCGCCATCACCATATGCCGTCTTAATTATCTGTGTCCGTGATGAATTAACTTTAGTATTGTTTTCCATATCATTTTCATCATAATATGTTGAAAATGTATATATATAATTCTTACTTACATACATATTGCTTGTAGAACCCATAATTGCGCACTTATCTGTAACACGAATTTTATCACTTATATCTAAAGCAACTATAATTTCATATGAATGATAGTTACTTGTGTCACCAATTCCATAAATATCATCCGCAGATATCTCTTCATCATTAATGTGAGGCATACAGTCTGTTATAATTTTCTCTAACTGCTCATCAACATCTTCTTTAGAATAAATACATGTATTAACACTTTTTTCAGCCACAAGATATATGTTTTCTCCAGACATTCTTGATGAAATAGGCAAACCATCTATCATCACTTTATTTTCAAATACCGGATTGTTTATATCAGATATATCATACTCTAATACTATTGTATATTCCTTATTGTCACCATATACACAATCTTCATAAGAAGCTGTAGAATTTGTTCCATCGTTTGTGTCTGTACTAATGTAATCCTGATATTTATATACATTATCAATAATTATGATTTTATTATTATTAACATACATTTGAGCATTTGAACAGACTCTATAGTTCGTTTCTTCAAAGCCCATATACTCTTTATATTCTATCTCACCTATCTGTGTCAATTTATCATTATCTGCTTTTACTATCCTAACATCAAACTTCTCCTCAGATAAAATGTATATATACTTTCCATCTGTTCTTACTATATCACCTTCTATAACGCCTTCAACCTGGTCATTATTCTTATAATATTCACTTGTACTTTCCGTTCCGGTAGCCACATCAGAAATTGCTGCACTTGTCTCTGTTTCAGCAGAATCTTTTGACCCGGAATTATTTAAACCTCCAAATATCTGCATATTAGAATATTCAACATCTTCTCGCGCAGTATACTCTTCTAAAAATAGCAGAGCATTTGCCTTTACAATATTCTGAATCTTCTCCTTACTTCCAATGCTGTTAAGTTCAGTAGTTCCTGTTCCAATCTTAAGGTCCTTCTTAACTTCAACTAATTTCTTTGCTTCACTAATAATACTGTCTACGTCCTGTGTCTTATCTTTTTTATCCTTATTCAGACCATTTACCACTAACGTTCCTAATACTGCAGTCACAATTACGACAACTGCTAATATACCTGATATTATTTTATTATTTTTCTTCATAAACACACGTCCTCTCTTATTTTACTTAATGGTTTCAATAAAGTGTGTTCAATAAAGCCTAAAGTGTTGCATTCTTTTTTAATTTATATTATTTTTCCCCAATATCATCCTATATGATAAAAAAGAACTGACACATTCTAAATGCATCAGTTCTATTTTATTTAATCTACTTCTTTATGTAATTCGAAAACAGCCGTTTATAATCTTCAATCTTATAATTCAATTTTTCAAAATCCTTATCTCCGATTTTACCACTATCTTTCAAATCACTAACCAATTGTACATATTCAAGATAACCTTTGTATGCTGAATCCTTATAATTATTTGACAAATTCAGCTTTATCTCTGATTCTTTATCTTCAATCAGCTTCTTTGCTTTTCCGAACAGCATATCAATCACTCCTATCTAAAATTGTACTAAAGAAATAAACTAGTTATTAATAAGCTTATCATCTTCATTATTCCAGCTGTAAAGTTTTCTGATTTCTTCACCAATTTTTTCTGATGGGTGTTCAGCTGCTAACTTTCTCATAGCCTTGAAATGTACCTGACGTCCTGCTGGTGACATATCTAATAAGAACTCTTTAGCAAATGTTCCATCCTGAATATCTGATAAAATTTTCTTCATTGTCTTCTTTGTCTCTTCTGTTACTAACTTAGGTCCTGTAATATAATCGCCATATTCAGCTGTATTAGAGATAGAATATCTCATTCCTTCAAAACCTGACTG
>CAZQRO010000107.1:0-5573 GCA_964595785.1 uncultured Eubacterium sp. | reverse complement strand
TAAGGACGAAGCTAGACACGGTAAGGCTTTCGAAGGATTATTAAAGAGATACTTCGGTTAATGAAGCCAGTCACCCCCAAGTCGTATAGATATTGAAATCAAGAGAGATTCGATGAAGTTCTTTAGATACTTCTCGAATCTCTCTTTTGTTTTATCGTCTTCTTTTTATGCCTGCCTCTGGTAGGCATTTTTAATTCAAGGCTTCGCCAATGGTGAAGTTTCCTATAAAACTCCCATGCCTCAGAACTTCGCAGCACCATGAATGAAACTACATTGAAGGTTTCATAGTAAGTAATAAAGAGGCTGTCGCACTAAGTAAAGCGACAGTCCCTTTTAAACTAAAGCAAAAATTAAAATTGTTTATATGCTATCTGGGCTCCACAATACTTTAATATAATTATGATATCCATTGCCCGGATCAAACCATACAGCAGCATATTTATAACCATTCTCATACACCCAATTTCTTAAAAACACTGCTTCTCCTGGATAACAACTATTATTTCCGTTCCAATAATTATAATCCGTGCAATCATTCATCCCACCACCATTTGAACCTACGACATGAAAAAACGATAAACATCCATTAGATGTAACATTATATAAATAGCAAGAAGTATCATCCCATTTTTCTTCATATTCAGTAAAAACCTCGGTCGTTTCGCAAATATCATTATCAATAGTCCATTCAAAGACCTTATCATGATAATTTTCTGCTGCCTGAGCAAACAATTGTCCCTGTTTTAGAACAAATACCCCTATAATACCTACTACAATGACTTTTAATAACACTTTGACATTTCTTTTGGTATTTCTTGATTCAATGATGTTTCTTCCTCCATCTTTATATTAATATTTTTGCTTTAGTTACAAATTAATCTCCACTTCTTGTTTTGCTGGATACAAAGAGAACACTAATGAATACTCTCTTTCCATTACTTTGTCCCACTGTTTATCAGTAAACACACTGCTAGGTACAGTAAATGGTAACCTGAATTCTGTACTTTCACCTGGTTTTAATGTGGAATTGTATTGTTTATTTACTTTTGTAAACAAAGGATAATTCACTCTTTGGCCCCATCCTCCTGATGTTAGTACGTAATCTGCAAGGTTTATATGAATACTCGTTTCTCCATTATTTACAACACTAATATCTATATAACATCCTATAATTTCATATTCATCAGTTTCTATATCCTGAAATAATTCTTTATCATCATCTGAAAAAAATCCTGCATTTGTCACTGAGTATTGTAATTGATTCTCACATTCAAAATATTCATTCATTTGATACACATATTGTTTGGAGTTACGAAATCTTACATTTACACGAAAAATTAAAATGATAATTATAAAAGTACACAATATAGAAAGCATAATCGCAAATCTTTTTATTATTTTCTTTGGCATTTATATCCCCCCTAAGTTATATTTTTTCATAATGATCTATAATATGTCCATTTTCAATCTTATATATTTCATCGGATAACTGATTTAAATCATCTTTATTATGGCAGCTTATTATTATTAATTTATTTCTTTTCTTTGCATCTAATATAATTTGTTTTACAATTTCTACACTCTTCTCGTCTAATGCATTAAATGGCTCATCTAATATAATCATATCTGGATCCTCTAAAAGTGCCATTGCAATCCCCAGTTTTTGCCTCATTCCCAAAGAATACTTTTTCACTTTCTTCTTATCCTTATCATCTAATCCTACTCTTTGAAGAAGTTCTTTAATTTCAAGTTCTCCTGCTTTTTTACGAATTGAAGCAAGTGCTTTCATATTATCTATTGCACTATAATGTTCAATAAATCCAGGATTTTCAATTAATGCACCTAAGCTTTGTGGAAAATCTATATCTTTTCCAAGTTCTTTTCCATTAATTTTTACACTTCCATTTGTAGGTCTTACAAGTCCACACATACATCGCATAATCATTGTTTTTCCTGAACCATTAATCCCCATTAGTCCATAAATTTCCCCTTGTTCCATCTGCATATTTATATTCTGCAGTATCATCGTTTTGCCTATTTCTTTATTTAAATTTGTAATTTCCAGATACATACTAAATTCCACCCTTCATCATATTTATCTCTCTAATATCTCTCTTTTTTATATAAAGACTGCCAAAAATCATAGTTAATATTACAACTACAATACATATTATTGAAATATAAGAACTACTTATATCTTGATTTATATCTCGTATTAACATTAACATATTTCCAACACTGTATTTGTTAGTCATAAAAATAGCATTTACAAGAACTACTCCAATAAAAAGAAATGATAAAACAAATGGACATGTAATACAAATCATCATTTGAACCATTGATATTGCTATTGAAACAAACATCATTTGCAGCATATATGTAGCTAACAAATGATTTGAAATGCTCATTTCCATATGTTGATTTACAAACCTTTGTAATATTGGCAATTGAACTATTGGAGCTTGACCACCAGTGTATAAAGAGATTATAAATACAGTTAAAAAAATTATAAAATAATATATAAGCACAGCAAATATACACCACACACACTTGCTAAACCACCATACACATTTTCTCCCTGATTTCATCAGTATTTGTTGTCCCATTCCGCTCATTTCCTGCTTAATGTAAACACCAACAATTAAACTTAGGAAAAAGTTCAACATGAGCCACACCCCATTGGATGTAATAAACATAGATTTCATACTGTCCGCGCTTTTCATTCCTCTAAAATTCCAAAATATCAAATCAGAAAAATTAACAGCAGTAAGATTTAATTTCTTTTGATAATTTAAAACAAACAAGGCACAAGAAAATATTGTAATTAAAATAACCACTATATATTTCTTCCACTGATGTATAATTCCATGAATAAAATCATAACGAAACAATTGAAATATCATTTTTTCTCCCTTCAAACTCTAAATTAATAAAACTCCTTGTGCCTAACAATGAACCTTCCCACTAGTTGCAACAGAACAAGCAGCATTACCACAATTAAAAATGATATTATAATTTTGCCTTCTATCCAGTTTTTATAATAAATCTGTGATAGAGGCGACCATTTTATAATTTTATTAAAGAAAAATACAATCATAAATTCCATAATCCATACAAATATCTGATTAGTAAATATCCAGCTTAATAAAATATACAACGTGGCCATAACAATATTTAAAAATATAAGTACTGCTAATATGGCAAGTGCCACATATACATATTTCATTTCCATCAGACTTCCAGTGATTTTAAAGAAATGGCTATCTGTTTTATTCCAATTTATGGAGATTAAAATATATTTATTAGATAATACCAACACTACCAACCAAAAATACACAGCTGAACACAAACTATATAAATAAATTCTTTTAATTTGTATAAACCATACTTTCAATTTTGAACCATATGCAATGATATTATAGTATTTAAAATCTGTCTTATTAAAATATAATGAAATGAACATAATCATCGCCACACTAACATAATTAGAATGCCAGCTTTTATACACATCAATTAGAATATCTGCACGTGATACAATTCCATAGGGATGTTGAAAAAAATACTTCACACCTGTCATTGTATGAAACCATGCAAAAAAGGTGAGAATGATAAGGCTACTTAATAATATTATTATGATTTTGTCTATCCTAATTTTGTAATTTTTTCTATAACACATCCTGTTTCTTCCCTCTAAATAAGAACTCCCACCATGAAATGAAAAGTAAAATTCCAGTAGTAACAAAAAAAGATACCAGTCTAGGTGAACTATAAGCAGGACTTAAAAAGTTCATTGGCTGCCATTCATAATGTTGAATTAAATCGGCAAAAGCCATTATAACCAGACACAAAATAAAAGGAAATAACATAGGTGTATATATGTACTTTGAATAAAAGGTAGTTGCTAACGCAAATACTGCCAATGTACCAGCAAATACAAAAACCATTACTAAACAAATTAGATTAAACAAAAATGGATGTTGAAAGAAAATCTTTGAAAATGATGACTTAGGTAATACAAATCCCGCACCAGCTGCTGCCTCTACTTTGATACATGGCATTACTGTTGCACTTAATATAAAATTCAATAAAAGTGGAATTACAGACACAATTCCTCCTGATAAAAAAACAGCTAAGAACTTAGCTTGAAAATAAGATTTCTGTGATGTTCTTGTACAAACATAATTAATATATCCATTTTTACAATCCTGATAAAAAGAAACAGCATACGGCAATGTTACAAGCATGGGCAGAAGAAGAAATAACAATTTGGAATACATTGTATCTGTACCACCTATCCAATTCGTAAATGCATTAACTGGATAAACAATCATTCCTCTACTATAATCAGGATTAGTATTTATGGTCTTGGCATAAGGCAGGACATACTGAACCCAATGCATAATAACGATTACACAACCAACCAAAAGAGATATATATAGTCCTATGGTTCTCCACATTCTTTTTAACTCCTCACCATATATTCCCATACTAATCACTTTTCCTTTCTTTTTAATATATTTCCTAGATTATATTCAGCCACATACATGTCTTTATTATCAGATGTATCTGGCATATAATTTACGTTAACTCCGTTAGGGTTCATATAAAATGTCAGTTTGCTTACATCATCTAGATATTGATCAGGTATACAATAATATAAGTTTATTGTTTTTTCTTCCTGATCAGTTACTTCTAAATGAAAATGATTTGCAGCTATAACATCATATGAACTTGGAGACATCATAACAGGATCAAATCTATCTTCAATTTCATCTCCATTTTTAACTCTAATCTTATTATTATTTGTGGTTTCTAATTTCTCAATATCACTAAAACTCTGCAACGTATATGTAACTCTGACTATGGAATACTCATTAACAATGTATCCATCTTTTATTAATACAGTTTGTCTTGTATGAAGATTGTTTTCATTCAATCCATCTGGTAGATTCTTTTGAATTTCACCATCTAAAATTACATATTTTCTATTTTGCAAATATATAATTGAGGAATCTTTTTCATTCTCTTCATACTGTGTAAAATCTTCCTTTTCATTCTTCATTTTTTCGTAGAGTCCATCTTGTATATTTTCATTTTCCCCATCTTCTATTTCTTTTGTATGTGTTTCATCTTGTAGTAAAGGAATAATACATCTTTTCACTCCAAATGTCGTTATAGTTAATAAAGCTATTATAAGAACTATTATCTTCACAAGCTTATCTGTTCGTCCTAATTTCATTTCATGCTCCTCATTTTATTCTAAATTTTAAAATTCTTTATAAAAATAATATCCATATTACTTGATTGTCATGCGGTAAATTATAGTTCCTACCTACTGCAGTTTTACCGCAAATTAAATTCGTATATTTATTTTTATATCTACTACAGTGTGCCGTGTATGACTGCACGCTTTTTTCGTTGCTGATGTTGACCATTCTCATTGATTTCTGTATATTTTTTTCGCAACAATAAAAAAAGAGAAAGAACAGCCCCGTCTAAAGTTCGTTCCTTCTCTCAACAAAGTCGCTGTGCCAAGTTCGGGATCAAGTCCCACTAGTAAGGCATCATGCGCA
>CAZQRO010000106.1:3774-5604 GCA_964595785.1 uncultured Eubacterium sp. | reverse complement strand
ATCATTATAAAATGTGCCGGAGTTCCTATTGTCATATAGCCATTAACCTTAAGTACTATTGTGGATATTATTAAAAGTGGAAATCCAACTATTAAATCTGATGCAATGAGCGAACCAAGTGTCGAGAATATAAATCTCAATCTGTAACTTATCGGTTTGATAAGTGACATGGCTATCTGCCCATTTTGTATTTCATCCGTAATAACATCCTGTGTCTCGCCTCCACCCATTGTGAATGCAAATATATTAATAATAACCGTGTATGCCACAATTTCCTTAAATGTAAAACCATTTATTACATCTGTCGTTGAATTACTGTATACTGCCATCCATAGAAAAAACAGACATAAAAGCGATGATGCCGATACCAGCAGCCAGGATAATACATTGAACTTGTATGCAAACACATTTAAAATTCCGGTCTTCATAAACGCATTGTATCTGGTAAATACATTTCTCTTGCGTTTATTAGCAGAAGCAATTTTATTTGTATTTTTATTCATTCTTGTCACCCTTTTCCTCTTCATCTTTCTTATAAATCTCTCTGACAACTTCCTCAATTGAAATCTCTTTTAATTTCATATCTTTCATATGTACCTGCTGCAAGATGTGATTCATTACATTTTCAAAATTAACTTTTAGTGCATCAAATTTTACCGTCAGTTCGAATCCATTTAACTCATATTCCACATTACCGTCAAATGTATCAAACACATCTGTTGAATTAAGAGTATCTTTAAGTTCAATTGTTACTGTTCTCAGGTCGCCGAATTTATTCTTAATACTTAATAAATCGCCATCATAAATAACACTTCCCTCATCAATAATGATAATTCTGTTGCAGAGATTTTCAATATCTGCCATATCATGTGTCGTAAGAATAACTGTTGTGTTGTATTTCCTATTCATTTCCTTAATGGCTTCACGAATCTTCTCTTTAACTAATACGTCAAGACCTATTGTAGGTTCATCTAAAAATAATACCTTGGGATTGTGTAAAAGTGAAGCTGCAAGGTCTGCTCTCATTCTCTGACCTAATGACAGTGTACGAACCGGCTGTTTTAAGAATTCGCTTAATCCGAGAACACCTTCTAGGAATTCCATTCTCTCTTTATAATCCTCATCTGAAATCTGGTATATTTCTTTTAATACTTTGAAAGATTCAATGAGCTGGATATCCCACCATAACTGTGTCTTCTGTCCGAATACTACACCGATATTCTGCGCTACCTGTTTACGTTTCTTATACGGCTCCATACCATCGATAAGTACCTGACCATCAGTAGGATTAAGAATACCGCACATCATCTTAATTGTGGTGGATTTACCGGCACCATTTGAACCGATATAACCTACCATTTCTCCTTCCCTAATCTGGAAGTTAATACCTTTAACTGCCTGTTTTACTTCGTATTTTCTAGAGAATAATGTCTTTACCATTCCGCTTATTCCCTCGCCTCTTATAGGCTTTTTAAAATCTTTCTTTAAATTCTTTACCTCAATCACTATTCTTTCCTCTCTTTCATCTTCTAAACTTTCCGCTTTTCTGCATTTCTTTTTTAAACTTTTTCATGCTTCTTCCAAATTCTTTTCCCTGAAGAGCTCTGGTTTTCTTATCATTTACCTTCATAAGTGCAAAGCCCGCCATTCTATTAACCAGACTTGACTTTCCTACACCTGATGAACCTAAGAACACAATCGTCTTCCGTGGCTTAAAATATTCCTGCAATTCATCAATACCAAGACCCGTTTTAGAACTAATGGCATGCACTACTGCATTTCCGGAAATTTTCTGTACCTAGTCTGCTTCTTTGCTGTAATCATTTTTCA
>CAZQRO010000106.1:0-3674 GCA_964595785.1 uncultured Eubacterium sp. | reverse complement strand
TTTTTCACATATAATTTCATATCTCTCCCTATGCACTGCTGTAACTCTCGCAGACATATATCCATTTGTATCAAGTATAGGCGTGTAGCCATACTCCATTAAATTCTCCATTTTCTCTTTAACCTCATTTCCATCACAATTATTAGTTACTATTCTAATGGGGCTAAACTAAAAATGTTTTTGACTGCCTTTTGTGAAATTTATATATTACTTGAATTTTCGCTATCATTGATTCATGTAGTTACATATTTTTTAGAACACAAAAAAATCACACCAATCTGATGTGATTAATAATCTTTCATTTTAAATAAAAAAATCCGGTAATATTTAAATATAACATCATCATGTTTTATATCTAAAATATCCCCAAATGTTCCAGCAGAATCTTAATTCCTAAAAGTATAAGTATTACTCCGCCTGTAATTTCAGCTTTTGCTTTATATTTTGTTCCGAATACATTTCCAATCTTAACTCCGATTGCTGATAATATAAATGTTGTAACACCAATAAAAGATACTGCACTTGCAATATTTACTGACAAAAATGCAAATGTAACGCCTACTGCCAAAGCATCTATACTGGTGGCTACCGCCAGCAGAAACATCGTTTTTATATCCAATGTATCCTCTGCATATTCTTCCCCTTCACTTTTTGAACAGGCTTCTTTAATCATGTTTATTCCAATTATTGCAAGTAATATAAATGCTATCCAATGGTCAATTGATGTTATCCCCTTTTTAAACTGTACCCCCAGAAAATAGCCTATCAACGGCATAAGTGCCTGAAATCCACCAAACCACAATCCTACAACTGCCATTTTCTTAAACGATATTTTCTTCATTGCCAGCCCCTTACAGACTGACACAGCAAAAGCATCCATAGACAAACCTACTGCTAAAATAAATAATTCAAGTATTCCCATTTTCTTTTTTCCTTTCCTGTAATTGAACAAAGAAGACTCGTGGAACCTGCTGCACATAATATGTACTTCACAGATTCCACGAGTCTCGTTATTTAAGATAATACCAGATTTCCATCATTATGTTGATATTACCACAACTTCATGTTGCCAACTACTCCCTCGATGAGGATTTTTATCATTTTAATATAGTTTTCAATTATTGTAAAGTACTTTTACTTAATTTCAGCATTATAACTTTCTAATATTCCCTTAACATACTGTTCAAATGACATGTTTTTACTGTCATTTGATACAACTTCTCCATCTAATCCAAATTTAAACATTTTGTTTTCGGCATTTTCAAATTCCATGGAAGGTGTTACTACTGTTTCATAATTCTGTTTTACTATCTCATAGTATTCTTCAAATTTCTTCTCTGTAAGCCAGTCGCTGCCTGCTATCTTCTTAAGTGCAGCATTGTAATCGTCTAAACAATATGCATTATCATTAATAACTGCCGCATTAATGATAGGATTCATCTGTTCTGTGCCATTGCTTTCTGCATATTCAGAATATGGTGAAACATATGTCATCCCTGTTCCGTCAGGATTCCAGCCATAAGTTATTCCGAGACATCTGTCATAATCATAAGGAATAAATATTGCCTTTCCTGAACTCTTTAAGAAATATACATAATGATTATTGTAATTATTTCTTATGTCATCAGGATTACCCATAAAGTAACTTGCCGCTAAAAATTTAGCAAGCGAATCCGTATCTATTACACTTTCAAAATCTTCTTTCGATACATCATCATTACTCATTACTTCTAAAAGTTTAGAAAGTGTATTAAATGTCGAGTCTTTTTTATTTGTCTTCAAATCATAATTATACGAAAGACCTGAATCAGGGTCTTCCACACCATATGTTACGGAAGATTTCACATAATTGGCAGGTTTATATGTCCATGCACATTTATAAAGGTCTCCTCCCCAGTCTTCCTCCGGAAGATTTCTTTCAATAAATATCTGGTCAACCGGTTCATATATATTAACTATACCATAATTCTCACCGTTCAACCCTAACGAACAAAGGTTTACCTGCTGAGCTAAGACTCCCATATCTCTAAACACTTCATACGCATATAATTCTCTTATATGAGTGTCATCATAATTCTTATTCCACTTAACTTCCATGCCCTTCAATGTAGCAAATTTTCTTTCTTTTCTAGCCTGACGTTCTTCATCACTAGCCCATACCTTTGCATCTTCGCCATAGTATGTTTCATCATCAAACGTCTCATTAAAACTCAGTCGGTAATGCGAAAGATTTGGTTTACCCGTATCCTCATCATAGACAGGAACTCTTGAAGTATTACCTTTAAGTCTGATACCAACTTCATTAATTTCATACACTTCATCTCCTATAGAGATAATAACCTTATCTGCCATTCTGTAAATTGGCGACTTAGAGTGCATTCTTTCATATTTTTCATAATCCTCCTGCAATTTATCAAGTTCCTCGTCAGATATTTCTATCTGAATTGAAATTGTATTATTAATATCAAATAACTGTTCATATATTTCTTCCTGATCAGAAGTTGATATATTAACTTCTTTAGAACCTCCCGTAGTTTCCTTTTCCTTGCTCTTACCATCTTTGCCGCATGCGAACATCATACATGCACACATACATAATACCAGAAGTAATGATAATTTTTTCTTCATACTGTTAATACCTATGCCTTTCCTAAAATACATAATATAAAACACCACATAACATAATTAAACCTTCCTTGATTTATTTTAACATTTACGATAAAATTAAGCAATGAAAAAAGAAGAAAGGGAAAAACAGAATGGATAATAACGAAAAAAAATCGCAGTTTCACGAAGCTTTATCGTTTCTGGTTGAATCTGCCAATATAAATAACGGAACTCTTACAATTGATGAAATTAAGTCAGCGCTTGATGATGTAATCACTGATGATTCAATGTATCAATTGGTATATGACTATCTTCTAGAAAATAAGATTTCCATTAACGGATATATTCCTGTTGCAAAGAAATCCACAACTTCCGGTTCATCTGAAGAAGTTATCAACATTTCTAACATAAATATCCCCACAGAAGAGAACGATAATAAGGAACAGACTTTTCTAAATATGTATTATGATGACTTAGAAAATATTATTACCTTATCTGCCGAAGAAGAATGTATTCTTTTAGAAAAATTATTAAAAGATTCTCATGATAAGACTACAATAAATAACCTAATAGAAGCCAACCTCAAAACCGTTCTCAGCCTTGCTGAAAGTTTTAGGGACAAAGGCGTATCCCACGGAGATTTACTTCAGGAAGGTAACTTAGGCCTTATGGAAGGTATAATGACTTACAAAGGAAACACCGCAATCTCAGAATTTCATTCCCACATAGAAAATACAATCAAAAATGCTCTAAATGATGCGATTCTTGATCAGAATACTTCGAGCAGAATTACTTCCCATGCTGCCGACCGTGCCAATGAACTTGACCGTGCTTCCATTACCCTCAGCAAAGAACTTGACCGTACACCTACCTTAGAGGAATTAGCCAAATATCTTTCTCTTCCTGAAGATGAGGTTGAACGCATCATGAAGATGTCTCTTAATGCCCTGACTATCGATGAAAATATTGATGAAACAAATTAATGTTTTATATTTTCATAATCAATTTTAAAATTATTTACTTATTATCAGCCGATGTGCCGGGTGTTGTGAATTCAACTCGGCCTT
>CAZQRO010000105.1:0-5668 GCA_964595785.1 uncultured Eubacterium sp. | reverse complement strand
AATCGTCTTCTTCATATAGTATTTCCTCCCTTTCTTATGATAGAAATACTATATAATAATATTAATATGAATTTTTATCCTTGTAATTTTTATATAGTTTATATGTAACTTTTAAAAATATGTATTAATATTACGAACTCATTATCCTTACTCTTTATATCCACTTTCCCCTGATATTTATTAACTACATTTCTTATGGTTCTTAATCCGATGCCGTGAAAAACCGAATTATCTTTAGTAGTTATATATTCTCCATTTATGTCGGTTTTTCTTTCTCCTTCATAATTATTTCTAACTTCAATTATAACATTGGGCTTATCATATACCATTTTAATATAGCAATACTTTCTGCTTCCACTGACATTATTAAGTGCATCTATTGCATTATCAAGAACATTGCCTAATATCAATGTAATATCATTATTTTCAAAAGGTAACTCGCTTGGAACATTAATATCACATTTGAATTCAGCTCCATTATTCTCAATAACTTCCCCTTTATAATTAATAAGTGAATCTACATATATATTGCCGGTCTCCGAATACTTTTTATCCTTAACCATACTGCTTATAGTTGTTCTGTACTTCTCCTTTAATTCCTCATATTTTCCCATATTTAATAATTCCTGCTCTACTATATACTGATTCTTAATATCGTGCCGAAATCTCCTTGTACCATCCCATAACTCATTAGTCCTCTGACATTGATTAATATAATAACTTTCCTGCTGCTCTAATAACGTATTCTTTGCATCTAAAAATATCATTTTCTGAATATTATCAAACTGTACCACTGATACATAATTTATTAATAAAAGTACCATATATATCGCTATATCTTCTGCTCCCACTGCTATATCTTTCCTTAAATAATAGACTAAAATCATTATCACAATACTGCAAACAGGGATGATTAAGGCTCCCAGCCACAATCCAAAATTCATATCCAAGTCATTACTGTTTCTATTAAATAATATAACAATTTGTATTAATAAGACAAAGATAAGTTTTGAAATAATAGAGCCCACAACAAAATAGTCATTACTATTATCATTAAAAGATAAAGTGTTTAACAAAAAATTAGTAATACATTCAGAAAATAAGATAAAAATAGCTATATACAAAAATACGACTATCTTTTTCTTTATTCTGTCACGGTATAATATTCCCAATCCCACAATCAATAATATATTAGAAACTGTGAAAACCATATGAGAATTATTAAAACATACCGGTATTTCACCCGCAAGAAATATTCCTACCCAAGCTAAATACGTGAACATTTTCGTATATCTTCTAATAAGCATCCTCTGTGCAAAATTATATATTATCAGAAGCTGAAAAACATCTGTAACCACATACATTATCTCTATCATCTTATGTTCATCCTTTGCAATATTATTTCAAGATATTCATGTCTGACTATCTCTCTGTATTTTTTTGATATGCTGAATATTTTCCCATTTACTAATTCTACATTTTCAAAAGTCCAGATTTTTATATACATTTTGTTTATATATGTAGACTGATTTACCCTTACAAACTCCCTATGTTTATCTTCGAATTCTTTCTCGATTTCATCAAGTTTATTATAACATTTACCTACTTCCGTGTCCACGCAATAAATGTTTACAACTCTTCTGTCACTTTCAAAATATAATATTTTATCGATAAGCAGCCGGTAATACTGTTTATTAAAAAAATAATTAAATGTCTCATATTTGTATCTTATATTCTTCACTGCTTTTGATAATGCCTGCTCTATCTTTTCGTCAGAAAATGGTTTACTCAAAAACCAAAAAGGCTGCACTTCAAATGCAGCCATATAGTAAAAATCATATTGCGAAATAAAAATCAATGTAAATTCATAACTTGCACTATTTAATTTACTTGCAATATCTATTCCATTTGATTTTCCTATTTCAATGTCAAGAAAAATAACATCAAATATTCCTGTAGATTCTATTTCATATATAAGGTCTCCACCGTCAGTAAAATCAAATATTTTAACATTAACTTCCAAATTGTCCATTACTTTCTGTACTTTTTCATGCAGATTATCGACAATTGGCTTATCATCATCACAAATCGCAATCCTCATCACATTTACTCCTATGTCTCCGTATACTCTATATAAATTTCGTCATCTGCTTTGCAAATTCTTTTATCTCGTCTTGTTTTTTCTTATCTAATTTTCTAAAGTAAATATCGCATTTAGAATTACTGTTAAGTTCACCGTATAAAATGTATGATGGTGAATATTTATACTTTTTATAAATTGACAATATCATACCTGTCTTTAGAACAGATTCTCCGTCTAACCATCTTGATACTGTCTTTTCACTTACACTTAATGCTATAGCAAAATCAGAATTCTTTATACCCACTCTTCCCATTTCATTAAATAGTGCTTCTTTTGTTCTATCTGTAGCTGTAGAAAAACTGCTTTTAGAATCACTTATTATCGGCTCAAATGCTGTTTTATCATTTTTCTGTTCGTCTGTCAAAATTTCATTTTTCATTTTGTAAATCAAAATATTACAAATATTATTTCTACTTACATCACTTATCCCATCAAAGAATTGAGAAAATGCACTTTTATATGTTTTGCAGCCTATCAAAATATAATCAATGTCCCATCCATATGTATGAAGATTATCAATCACTTCAATACTTGGTACAGCATAGCCATTTTCCATATTTCTATAATATTCAGGTGTAAGTTTACATATTTCTGCCATTTTATCCTGTGTGAGACCTCTTTCTTTACGCAGCTCCTTGAGCCTTGCACCAGTATCTTCATATATCTTTGCCATATACATTCCTCATTTGAGATTATTATATGGTTATTTTATCAATACATACATTCTTGTTACAGAATTAAGTTGTCCTATTTTAGGACAATTATATTAAAATTCTAACCTATTCGGGCATATCCTTTGTCTCTTTCTCATTTCTATAAATAATTTATGCAAAAAGCACTAAGTTTGCAAAATTTAAAACGTTATGCAGCCTCAGTGTTTAATGATTAACCCTATATTAATAAAAAATACACTTCTCTCGAACTTCTTCCTTCATATTTCTTGAAATACTGAATTCTTCTCCATTCTTTAGTATAATTTTATCTACATTATATTTTATAACAAAATCAAAATTAACAATCATTGTCTTACGTATCTTTACAAACTGCTTTTTCACCTCTAAAATTTTCTCATAGTCTTCTAATTTGCCATATATATATCTATCATCATTTTCTATACCGTCTTTACCCTGACAATGAAAAATTACTTTTCTTCCCTCAATTAGTATATAGATTATTTCTTCTATAAAAACTCGCTGGTACACCCTGCCATTATTTAGTTCTATTACCTTATCATTTTCCTTCTCACTAATTGCTTTATTAAACGCATTTATTACTTCATTTTCACTAATTGGTTTTCTAAGAAACCCGCAAACCTTTGTTCTAAACACATCATAAACATAATTATGATATGATGTCATAAAAATAACTGACATATCATTTGTCTTTTGAAGTTCTTTGACAATATCTATTCCATTATCCTCACCAAGAACCACATCTATAAACAATATGTCAATATTTTTCATATCATCAATATCAAACTTCATTGACTTATAATCAGTATATATTTTTATATTAATCAATTCGTCAGATTTTTTTTTATATCTCTCAATTATTTTTCTAATCTGTTCAGCGAAATTTATTTCATCAGCACATATTACAACATTTTTCACCACTATATATTCCCTCCTATCCTACAGTATTTTCCGCTTATTTATCTTTTGTATATATTATAACATTCAGTTTTTTTCCTGTCCATATATTCAATACTTTTTCATCATAATACTTAATGTGCTTATTTACGTATAACAGACTGCATATAATATGCAGCCTGTTGTAAATAAATCAATATAATAATCACCTAAACAATTTTTAAAGTTAACTACAAACAGCAAAAAAATATCTATTTAGTAACTTTTCCTCTTTTATTTCTTAATATCTTGTAAAAATAAACCCCAAATATTGCAATAATAATTGTAATACCTATAGGTATGCTCCAATATATTTTTGATAATTTACTACTTTTGTTTTTATGTAATAAAACTCCCTCTTCTAATGGCTTGTCTCTTAAAGTACTGTCACCCATTAACATCTCACCGTCCTCTGCATCAGAACTCATCATTTCCTCCCATGAAGGTTCATCATAATATCTGTACATAATCTCAAAGAACTCATCATACGAATATACTTTCTTACATTCCAACGAATTCCACTGACTTATATTATCATCTATAAACGGAATCATATACTCTGTTCCATCGTTCATTTTTACATATGCACACATAAATCCGCATCTGTACACATCAAAATAATGCTCCTCTTTCACCTGTTTTACATCTATACCATCATATTTTCCCTCTCTGACTTTCATATCATAATAATAATCACAATTCCAGGTTTTTACATAAACATCTACTTTACCATCTTCAGATATCTCGAATATTATATGTCCATTTTCACCAGAACCCGATGTATATGGTAAATACCATTTTTCCTCATAATCCACAATGGCTTCTTTAATGTTCTTGTTATCAAGATAATTATTAATTATAAGAAATGTTTCTTCATATTTACATAATTCATCAATATCATATGTACCATTTACTTCACCTTTTCCCTCATTTTTCAAATATTCCTCTATCTTTTCCTTTTCTCCACTATACATATTTTCTGTACTTTCACTTGCTAACGCTTCTTTACTAAATGCTCCTAACATTAAAATGCCAACTAATAATATTATTTTTCTATACATACTATTTATTCCTCTCTTCCTATTTAAAATTAACATATATGCTTCTTTCATATTTTCTCGTTTCACCAGAAATATTATCACTTACCAAATCTGAATATTCCATTTCTTTTATATCACCGCTTAACGTTTCACAATATTCTACTTTCTGTGCTCCATTATTATTATTGTATCCAACAATATATATAGCATGACCATGTCGACTCATTCCATTTACATAATATCCCCATGTAACACCTATCAAATGACCACTATTGATTTTATTTACAATCTCATAATATGTTAATTCTCTTAAAAGAACTGTAAAATTCAATCCATTAGCAAAATATTCTGCTCCTTTTTCAATATCACTTGCTTTACCTCCTTCATTTACATTAGAACCCTTAACAGCAATTACACCATCACTTTGACTCTTTCTTACCGTCTTTTCTCCTCTTGCTATGCCACGTGCAGTTGCAATCCAACACCAATTACTTTTCTGCTGTTTTTCACTTATTGCATAGAAAGTGTATGTTCCACACACTTTCTCAGGTCTTTGACTGACTATACTGCCAATTAAAGCAATTACTAATATCCCTTTAATAACTTTTTTCATATTAACACCTATTCCTTCCTACATAGTATAAAAAATTATATTAATTCTTTTCCCAACTTTGTATATTTTTACGTAATTAATATATTCTTAATTTACTATACCACAAGTATGTCCAAAAATTTCTTTTTGCAAAAAACTGCACGTTTTTTGCACTTTTTGGTAATATAATGTACTTTTAGAGTATATTTGTATATAAAAAAACTATCAAGTTACAATAAATCAAATGTAACTTGATAGTTTTTCT
>CAZQRO010000104.1:0-5728 GCA_964595785.1 uncultured Eubacterium sp. | reverse complement strand
TCATTAGCTGTAGACAGAAGATTTAAAAGAGATGGTGACCAGACAGCAGATTTTATTAGTTGCGTGGCATTTGGTAAGACAGGTGAATTTATCGAAAGATATTGTCATCAGGGAACAAAGCTTGTTGTAGAAGGAAGAATTCAGACAGGCAGCTATACTAATAAAGACGGAAACAGAGTGTATACAACAGACGTTGTTGCAGAGAATGTTGAATTTGCTGAAAGCAAAGCAGCCGCAGGTAACAATGAAGGGGGCTATCAGGCAGCCAGACCAGAGCCTTCCAGCGCAGCAGGAGATGGATTTATGAACATTCCGGATGGTGTGGAAGACGAAGGATTACCATTTAACTAAATTACAATCAAATCAAAAAAATAAAAAAGGAGGCCATTTTCAATGCCATATAATAGAGAAAAAGGCGACAGAAACGATTCTCCAATGAAGAGAAGAGGCGGACGCAGAAGAAAGAAAGTATGCGTTTTCTGTGGCGAAAAAAATAACGAAATTGATTACAAAGATATTAATAAATTAAAAAGATATGTATCTGAAAGAGGAAAAATTCTTCCTAGAAGAATTACAGGAAACTGTGCTAAGCATCAGAGAGCTCTTACAGTTGCAATCAAACGTGCAAGACATGTAGCATTAATGCCTTATACATTAGACTAATTAATATATAATCAAAGCCTCTTCGGAATAAAGTATTCCGGAGGGGTTTTTTGAGTAATGGGATTAGGAAAAAACTATTGTTTAGAGTAGTAAGTAATTGGCAGAATAAAGTGTGTCTTCTGCAATACCTTCGTCATTCTTTTGTGAAAGATGGCGAAATGTTATAGAAAAAATACCTCTGCTGAAACTTGCATAGCATTTTTCTAAAATATGCCAAAACTTATTGTAAAAAATACCTTTTGCCAATCCTAATTCTTACAATTATGGCGCAATTATTAACGAGCAGTTTAGTGTAGTGAAATATTGTGCAGAAATAAAGTGTGGACCTGTGACTTTGTACAGGAATTAGATATTCTTAGTATTCACTTGATATTAAGCTATTTCCGAACACGATGTTCGGAAAAGTCTCCGACTGCCACGGATGGCAGATTCGGAGACGGTAGCATAAAATTGATAATATATGCAGATGGAATACTTAGAATATCTTATTCCTGAACAACGGAGCAGAAGATATACTTTATTTCTGTATAATTATTTATCACGCTAAACAATAGTTTATAACAACAAAAACATTACAGAAAAAGGAGGAAGATACAATGAATCTGGCAACAGATAAAGAGACAAAATTATATGCAAAGTATTTATTGCCGACCATATGTGCAATGGTATTTAATGCAATATATATTATTACGGATACATTAATGATTGGAAAAGGTATCGGAGAAGCCGGACTTGTAGCGCTTAATCTGCTTATTCCGGCATTTTCAGTATATTTTGGAATAGGGTATCTGTTTGGGGTAGGAGGTTCGGTTCTTTTATCGGTGGCGAAAGGTAAAAATGATGTGAAGGAACAGAGAATAATATTCTCTACAACATTGTTAATTGCAACAATAACCGGAATTATTGTAAGTGTGGTACCATTTGTTTTTCAAAATTCATTTTACAGAATTATGGGAGCTACATCAGAAAACATTGGTATCACAAGAGAGTATGGGCAGTGGATGTTTGCATTTGGCTGGGTATACATTTTGCAGTCTGTACTTAATTGCTTTGTCAGAAATGACGAAGCCCCAAGGCGTTCGATGGCAGGAACAATCGTGGGTTCAGTTACTAATATGATTTTGGATTATATATTTATCTATAAATTTCATATGGGAATGCAGGGAGCGATAATTGCAACGGTAATTGGAAACAGTTTAAATCTGTTAATTGCGGCAAGCCATTTGTTATCTAAGAAAAATAATCTGCATTTTGAATTAAAATGTGTTGAATTAAGCAGAATGAAAAAAATAATTAAAAATGGGGCATCACCATGTTTTAATGAAGTGGCATGGGGAATTGTGGTATTTGTGTTTAACTTACAGATTCTTAAATATTTCAGCAATTATGGAATAGTAATCTACAGTATAATATCTAATACATTAATTGTAACTAATTCATTTATGAATTCGGCGGGAAATGCTATGCAGCCATTAGTATCATATAGCGTGGGTGCAGGAAATAAAGAGAGAATCAAGAGGTTTACACGAATCGGATTTATGACGATAACGTTATTTGTAATAATCATGTATGGTGTTATCTTCCTGTACACAAATGGACTTATTCACCTGTTTGTAAATCCTTCAAAAAAGGTAGTGGAAGATGGAATACCGGCAGTAAGAATATATTTTCTGTCACTATTTTTTGCAATGATAAATGTATATTTCTCCATATATTTTCAGGCAACACTACACTCGGCATATGCCATGATAATAAGCATATTGAGAGGTTTTGTGCTAAGTATACTATTTGTAATCATAATGCCGGCAATATTTGGTGCGAATAGTATATGGTGGGTAATGCTTGCGGTAGAGGGCTGTACGATGATGGCTACGTTATGGCTTTTAAGAAGAGACAGAAAAGAGAGAGGTTAATATTGTGTGATAAGACCATTATGGCGCAATAACTTTTGATATGATGTAATAAGGGCAAATTAGAAGAAGCCGATAAAATCCATCAAAAAAGCAGCCTTAAGGCTGCTTTTTTGATGTGTGCTTAGAGCGAACTATTATATGTTTTCTCTAATGGTATAGGAGGTCTTTTAATAACAGTAACTGTTAAAGGATTTGTGGTTATGCATGTGGGATATTGGTAAATTCACAAATCTCACGATTCACTGTCACAATATCATTAGTTGATAAATCATGAATATTGTGGTGTCCGGTGATTCTGGCAAATGTCTTGAGTTCATCAAAAGAAACATTAAAATAGTTTGCTACACGTTGTGCAGCAGCATCTTCTTTTAGGCGTTTTCGAAGTTCAGGATCCTGAGTTGCTGCACCTACAGGACAATTGCCGGAACCGCATATTCTGTATTGCTGGCATGCGGCAGCAATCAGTGCGGCTGATGCAACTGCAATTGCATCGGCACCCATTGCAATTGCTTTTGCAAAATCAGAAGAAACACGCAGACCGCCTGTAATAATAAGAGAAATATCTGAATGAATGGAGTCTAGATATTTACGGGCACGATATAGTGCAAAAATTGTAGGAACACTTGTGGAATCCCTTAAAAACATGGGACTGGAACCGGTAGCGCCGCCTCTGCCATCAATAGTAATGAAATCGGGTTCTGCATATACGCAAAATTCTAAATCCTGCTCTATTCTTCCGGCAGCAATTTTAATTCCTATTGGTCTGCCGTCTGAGCGAATTCGAAGCATATTTACCATTTCTTTTAAATCTTCTTTGGTCTGTAACTCTTTAAATTTGCTTGGACTTTGAATGTCCTCTCCCTGATTTCTGCCTCGAAGTTTTGCAATCTGCTCGGTCACTTTTGCACCGGGGAGATGACCTCCCATACCGGGTTTTGTTCCCTGGCCAATTTTAATTTCAATAGCATCACTAGAACGGAGATTTTCATCTGTAACACTGTATTTATTAGGTACATATTCAAATATGTATTTATAAGCAGCATCTCTTTCTGATGGAAGAATACCGCCCTCGCCACTGCACATTGCAGTTTTTGCCATTGCACTTCCTTTGGAAAGAGCCGTCTTGACTTCCTGAGAAAGCGCACCAAAAGACATATGAGAAACATATACCGGCCCAGCCAGAATCATAGGACGCTTTGCATTCCTGCCGATTACGGTTGTGATTAAAACCGGAGCATCATCGTCTAATGGTGGAGGATTAAGCTGTGCACCCAGCAGCAGAATATCGTCCCATCCGGGGATAGGAAGCAATGTTCCCATAGATGCGTGGACTGTGTGATTACTGACTGCCATCTCATGAATCTCCTTCATATAACGGCATGAATCATCGGTTCTTGTATATCTGTTGTCATAACCAATTTGTGTTGTGTCTTGATTCATAGAGACATCTGTTGTTGGTTCTGTATCGGACTCTATTAAAAGCAGATTGCTTACCTCCTGCTTGCATACCGGACATTCTTTAAGTTCGGTAATGGGACTGTCCTCTTCCTCTTCGTCATAGATAAAGCCGCATATCTTACATTTATATCTTGCCATATGAACACCTAACCTTTCTTTTTGATAATAAGTTGAATGTTTGATTCGTAAATCAAAACTATATATTTATATTATAACATATTATTTCCTCTTTAAAAACAATAACAAAGAAAAGCAGGAGGGGTAATTATAGGGAAATATATGAAAAGCAATTGCATAATCACATGAAAATTAGTATAATAAAAGGTAATAATCATACAATTTAGGAGGACTAGAAAATGGTAACACTTAGTAAGAGTGGCGCGTATTTATTAAATGGAACAGAAGTAGTGGAAACGACTAGAGATGCAGAGAATCTTTTGAAAGCAAAATTAGGTGATAAATATATTACTAAAGAAGAAGCAGCTAAGAATACAATAGCATACAGTATTCTTGAAGAGCATAATACATCAGGTAATATGGACAAACTTCAGATTAAGTTTGATAAACTAACTTCCCACGATATAACATTTGTAGGAATTATTCAGACAGCGAGAGCTTCAGGTCTTGAGAAATTTCCGATTCCATATGTACTTACGAACTGTCACAACAGTTTATGCGCAGTAGGCGGAACAATTAACGAAGATGACCATATGTTTGGTCTTACATGTGCAAAGAAGTATGGTGGAGTATATGTACCACCTCATCAGGCAGTAATCCATCAGTTTGCAAGAGAAATGCTTGCAGGCGGAGGAAGAATGATTCTTGGCTCAGACAGTCACACACGTTATGGTGCACTTGGAACAATGGCAATGGGAGAAGGCGGACCGGAACTTGTTAAGCAGCTTCTTTCACAGACATATGATATTAATATGCCGGAAGTAATCGCAGTGTATTTATCAGGAGAGCCGGTTAAGGGCGTTGGACCACAGGACGTTGCTCTTGCAATTATCGGTGCAGTATTTGGAAATGGTTACGTTAAGAACAAAGTACTTGAATTCGTAGGACCAGGTGTGTCTAAGTTAAGTGCAGATTTCAGAATTGGCATTGATGTTATGACAACAGAGACAACATGTCTTTCATCGATATGGTCTACAGATGATAAGATTAAGGATTTCTATGATATTCATGGCAGAAGTGAAGATTATAAGGAACTTAATACAGGTGATGTGGCATATTATGACGGAGTGGTATATGTAGAACTTGATAAGGTTAAGCCGATGATTGCTATGCCTTTCCACCCAAGCAACACATATACGATTGAAGAACTTAATGCCAATCTTATGGATATCTTAGATGACTGTGAGAAAAAGGCATTAGTAAGCTTAGACGGACAGGTTGATTTCAGACTTAAGGATAAAGTCAGAAATGGTAAATTATATGTAGAGCAGGGAATTATCGCAGGCTGTGCCGGCGGTGGATTTGAAAATATCTGCGCGGCAGCAGATATTCTTAAGGGAACAAGCATTGGCGCAGATGAATTTACACTTAGCGTATATCCTGCAAGTACACCAATCTATGTAGAACTTGCAAGAAACGGACGACTTGCAGACCTTATGGCTACAGGCGCCATTGTCAAGACTGCATTCTGCGGACCTTGTTTTGGTGCAGGAGACACACCGGCTAATAATGCATTT